>NZ_ADXM01000068.1:0-31876 GCF_000179255.1 Synechococcus sp. CB0205 | reverse complement strand
ATGAAGAGCTGGATATATCCAGCAATGAAACTTTAAGCGCTGCTCACGCTCGCCGTGCCCGCTTCCGATGCCGGCTGGTGATGGAATTGATCAGCCCGGCTTATGGCCATGTCCCCCGAAACACAAAAAAGCCGGGTGCAGTCTGCTGCGCCCGGCCAGGGGGTTCAAACAAGTGGGCGATACTGGATTCGAACCAGTGACCCCTTCCGTGTGAAGGAAGTGCGCTACCGCTGTGCTAATCGCCCGCGTGCGCTCATCGCTCGCGCAGTCAGAGCTTAGATCATGGCCCGCGCGGCGGGCCTACTCAGCACCGCCGCGGAAGAGGTGATTGTGGCTCGCTGAATAGAGCTTGGAGCGGGGCCCCCCAGGGGCCGCGAGGGCGGGGCTCACCACGTAGAGGGTCGTGCGGATCAGCTCGCGCTCGCGGCTGACCCGATCGATGTCCTTCAGGGGGACAACGCTGATCCACTCATCGGGCCAGCTGACGCGATAGCCAATGGCCACAGGGGTGTCCGCTGGATAGTGCAGCAGCAGTTCACGCTGCACCTCCTCGACGTGACGAGCACTGAGGTACAGGCAGAGGGAGGCCTTGAGCGATGCCAGGCGCTCCAGAGACTCGCTCTCTGGCACGCCGGTTCGCCCCCCTGCCCTTCCAATCACAATCGTCTGCACCAGTCCGGGAATGGTGAGCTCGCTGTTCAGGCGGGCGGCAGTGGCCTGATAAGCACTGAGTCCGGGGACGACCTCCACGGCAACATTGGCATCGAGCAAGCGGCAGAGCTGTTCGTTGAGGGCGCTGTAGAGGCAAGTGTCTCCGTCATGCAGGCGCACCACGCGCTTGCCCTGCTTGACGCGATCGAGCATCAGCAGCATCACCTCCTCCAAGGTCAGGGTGCTGGTTCGGATCCGCTCGCAGTCCTGAGGCGCCATTGCCGCCAGCTGAGGATTGACCAGCGAATCGGTCCAGATCAGGACCTCCGCTTGTTCAATCGTTCTGGCTGCCCGCAGGGTCAGCAGATCGGGAGCGCCTGGGCCCGCTCCAACAATCCAGACCTTTCCCGTGGTTGTGCTCATGGCTTCACTCCGCTGGGGTCGGGAAGGGGGCGTTTGCGGCCATAGAGCCAGTAGAGGCCCAAGCCACCCAGCGCGATCAAGACCAGGCTGATCAGCTGGGCCATGCGCAGTCCACCGGCGCAGTAGGGCGGTGTCCCCATCAGGCAGAGCGGATCAATCCGCAGTCCTTCAATCCAAAGGCGACCGCAGCTGTAACTAATCAGATAGACGCAGCTCAGGGCGCCAGCAGGCAGTGCGATCCGCCCTTCCATCCCCCGCCGAAACAGCCAGAGCAGCAGCAGCAGGACGCCCAGGTTCCAGATCGACTCGTAGAGAAAGGTCGGATGAAAGGTCGATTGATCGAGAAATTCAACCGGTCGGTTCGAAAACGGGATGGTCAGCTTCCAGGGAAGGTCCGTGGGAAGACCGAAGGCCTCGGAATTAAAAAAGTTCCCCCAGCGACCGATGGCCTGGCCGAGCGCCACTGAGGGAAGCAGGACATCCAGCAGATTCCAGAAGGCGATCTTGCGCCAGCGGCTGTAGAGGATCACCGCCAAGGTCCCACCAATCAGGGCCCCATGGATGGCAATGCCGCCGCGCCAGATGGCCAGTGCATCCAGCCAGTTGAAGCGGTACTGACGCCACTCAAAGGTGACGTAGTAGATCCGAGCACCAACGACGGCCGCCAGGACCAGCAGCGGCAGCAGATCGGCGATCAGCGTCGAATCGATGCCCCGCTCTTTGCCAAGGCGCGTGGCCAGGGCGAGTCCGCAGAGCACCGCAATCGCGATGAGCAGCCCGTACCAACGCAAAGAAAATGGCCCCAGCTGAAACAGCAAGGGGCCAGGGGAGGTGAACACAGCGAAGGGCATCAAAGGCCTTCGGCGGCCTGCACCTTCTCGAACTGCTTCTTCTTCAGAACAAGCATGATCTGGGCAAGAGCCACGGCGGCGAAGAAGGCCAGCAAGCCGTAGATGCGCACAGGGTTCTGCAGAACGACCTCAGCATCCAGTTGACCGAAGCCACCCACGTTGGGGTCATTGGTCAGGGCTGCACCAGCGGCGACCACATCGCCCACTTGGGCAGTGATGGTGGGGCCAGCGGGGATGGTGTCGCTCACGCTGTTGCCGTCGGCGGTCTTGATGACGACAACGGAGGCACCGGCGTCACCGGCGTTGATCGCTTCAACGGTGCCAGCAGCAGAAGCGTTGAAGACGCCGTTGTTGCTCTTCTCACCGGTGGGGTATACCTGACCGCGGCCGCGGTTACCGCCGACGTGCAGCTGGAACTTGCCGAAGTGGATGTTGCTATCGGCAGCGGGGTCAGGCGAGAGGATCGGGAAGACGATCTTCTGGTTGTCATCGCCGGGCAGTGGACCGACCAACAGGATGTTGGGGTTCTCTTCGTCCCAGGTGGTGACGTAAACGCCTTCGGTCTCTTCCTTGAGTTCGTCGGTCAGACGATCAGCGGGAGCGAGTTTGAAACCGTCGGGAAGCATCACGACAGCACCCACGTTCAGGCCGGTGGGAGAGCCATCGCCAGACACCTGCTGAACGCTTGTGTCGTAAGGGATCTCGACTTCAACCTTGAAGACCTCATCGGGGAAGACCGCTTGGGGCAGTTCCACGTGGGTGGGCTTCTTCGCCAGGTGGCAGTTGGCGCAGGCCAGCTTGCCGGTGGCTTCCCGGGGGTAGTCGTACTGCTGCTGTGCCCAGAAGGGATAAGCCCAGCTGGCCTGAGGAGCAAAGAAGAGTGCGCCGAGAACCAGAACCGAACTCAGCAGCAGGGAGAAGGAGCGACGCATGGGGCGTGGGGGCGAGAGGGAAACGGTTGGGGAGGAGATCAGACCCACCAGGGCTTCTCGCCGGTGCGGAAATCAGTTTCGGTCCACTGGCTCAGGAACACGTTGTCGTTCTCGACCGAGACGTGTGCAAGGGCCAGGGAGAGGGGGGCAGGGCCGCGCACCACCTTGCCGGTGTTGTCGTACTGCGAGCCGTGGCAGGGGCACATGAACTTGTTGGCCGCTGCGTTCCAGGGCACAACGCAACCCAGGTGGGTGCAGATGGCATTAATGCCGTAGCTGCCGATGGCATCACTGCCTTCGACGATCAGGTAGGTGGGGTCGCCCTTGAGGCCCTGCACCAGATTGCGATCACCCTCGCGGTGGTCGCTCAGCCAGCCACTGGCGGTGACGGAGTTACCCAGCTCGTCCTTGGCTGCCGTACCACCGCCGGAGCCAGCGGCCTTCGGGGGGATGAAGTAGTTGGCCACCGGGTAGAGGGCGCCAAGGGCAACTCCGGTCACCGAACCGAAGGTCAGCAGGTTCATGAACTGCCGGCGACCCATTCCGGGGACATCACCGCTCGAGGCGCTCGCTGGGATTTGGGTCATACGGGGCGGCCTGCAGCCACATCGACGTGGGGGCCATTATGGACCTTGTCGTTCCCGCAACGGGCCCGAACTGCAGGCAGGTGGCCGAAGCCTGCAACATGCTGTTGCGAGGGCGTCTTGCTTTGCCTTGCTGTGACTGAGTCACCTGCCGTTCCCCTGGCCACTGCGGAGATCCTTGAGACCCTGCGGGGCCGTTGGCAGGCCTCCTACGACCTACAGCTGACGTCCCGGCGCGGTCGCCTTTATTTGCAGGTGATGTGGGCGTACCTCGAGCAGCAATCCTTTCCCCTGGATGCTGAGCAGTACACCGCCAAGCTCGACGAGCTTGTGGCCACCCTCAATGGGCTTGGTGTGGCAGGACAGGTGCGCCAATGGCTCACCACCACCAATGACAAACCCCGCCTGGGTAAGGCGATGAACCTGGCCCTGGAGCTTCCTGAGGGGCGGGCGAGTGAGTTCCTGCTCTGATCTAGGCCGGCCGTTGGACCACCCGAGCCAAGCCAACACCGACGAGATAGAGCGCCGTGATGGCGCCACTGAGCAGCAGCATCGTGATCGGGTCCGTCGAGGGGGTCAGCACAGCCCCGGCCAGGGCGGAGGCCATCACCACAAAACGCCAGGCCGAGAGCATGGACTCTGAGCGCACGAGTCCAAGGGCCGCCAGCAGCATCTGCAGCACGGGTAGTTGGAAGGCCAAAGCGGTGGCCACCATCAACAGCAACACGAAGTCCAGATAGCGCTCGATGGACCACAGCGGCTCAACGACATCCGCGCCGTAACTCACGAGGAAGTTCAGTGCCGCTGGAACCAGGGCCCACCAGGCAAAGGCCAGGCCCGCCATAAACAGCACGGCGGACCCCGCGACCGCTGGAGCCACGAGCTTTTGTTCCCTGCGGGTCAGGCCGGGTAGGACGAAGGCCAGGCCTTCGTAGAGGACGTAGGGCAGGGCCAGGGTGAGACCGGCGTAGCCCGCCACCTTCAAAGAGACCAGTAGGAATTCCCCCGGTGCCAGCTGCAGGAAGTGAATGCCGTGGGCGGGTACCTCAAGCAGGCGCACCAGCGGCCGGACAAACAGCAGACACGCGGCCGCGCCAACGACCACCGCAAGCAGGCTGCGCAGGACTCGGCTGCGCAACTCCTCGAGGTGCCCAACGAGGGTCATCTCCACCTCGGAGGGGAAGTCCTCTTGGACTTCAGCGGCCGGAATCTTGATGGGAGGCGGCGGCGCGACTCCAGCGGGGCGACCGTCAGGGCCCTGGGGTTGATCGCTCATGACTGTTGCTCCCCACTGAGGCTAAGGGGTTTGCCGCGCAGTAGTGCCTCAGCGGCGTCGGGGTCGGCCCAGAGGACTTCCCCGCCGCGGTGCCTGACCGTGCCTGGACCCGCCCCCGGGATCCGCTGCAACTGCTCACAGGGGGTCATGACCACCGCTACCTGGCGATTGCCGCGGGCACGGCTGAAGTGGGCCGCCAGGCTGGCCGCCGCTTGCAGATCGCTGTCCTCCGCAGGGGCGACCGAACTCTTCAGCACCACATGGCTACCGGGGCACTCCTGGGCGTGGAACCAGAGATCCCCCTTGCGGGCCTGTTGGAGGCTGATCCATTCGTTCTGGCGGTGATTGCGGCCAACTTGGATCGTCAGACCCCTTGGGCTGGTGACGGATAGGGGGCTGGGATCCCCCTGCGCTCGCCTGCGTTCCTTGCGGTTGCTGGGTTGGCGTTGCCAGAGCCTCTCGCTGTCCTCTTCGAGGGCCTGCAGTTGCAGGAGCCCGTTGGCGGGGTCCCATTGGCACTCGAGCTGGATGAGCTCCAGGAAGGTCAGGCTTGCCTCCAGTTGCTCAAGTTGCTGCTGGTGCTGGGCCAGTCGGGGGGTGATGGCGGCCACGGAGCGCCGCAGACGCCGCGCTTTTTTGTAGAGCTTCTGGGCCTCGTTCACCGTGTCTCGGCTGGGGTTGGCTTGGCAGAGCAGGGCGTCGGCCTGCTCCTGCAGTCCAGTGCTGTTGCCGACTTGATCCAGGAGCGCTTGCTGTTGCTGCTGTTGCTGCCGTTCGCGCTCCAAGGCCCGCTCGAGCCGCTGCTTGAGGGCCTGCTGCCGCTGTTGAAAGGTCCTGGCTTGCAAGCGATCGCGGTGATAGCTCGCGAGCTGGGCGTTGAGGCTGACTGGCTGCTCTGGTGCGCGCTCGCTGCTCCAACAGCAATACCCCCCGCCCTCGTCCAGGCGGAATACGAAACGTTCCTCCTCCAGGGCCTCGAGCCAGAGCTGCCAGCGCTGCCAGAGCTGGTCCCAGGTCATCGGGTTGAGGCCCTGCGCGGGTTGATCGAGTAGGTCATCGCCGAGTCCCGCGACCAATTGGCGCGCGAGCGCTGGGCTGATGCCTTGATAGGCGCTGGGCAGGGCGCGTTTTAGCGGCAGCGGCAGCAGTTGCAGTTCGCTTTTCCAGTGCTCAAAGCTCTCGCTGCGGCTGGGGCAGCGACCGCCCATGGGCGGTGGGGCGCTGTAGAGATCGCCCGTGCTGATCGGCCTTAGGCGGGACTGGTTATCGCGGACCTGCCGGGCCACGGCCACGACCCTGCGGTCTTGATCCAGCAGGAAGACATTGCTGTGGCGGCCCATTAACTCCAGGACCAGGCTCCGCTGGGCCGGCTCCCCCGGCCTGGTGGCGAAGTCCAGTTCCACCACCCGCTCCCAACCGTCTTGTTGGAGGCCGGTGAGCGCCAGCCCGCTTAGTCCGTGCTGGAGCTGTTGCGCCAGGGTGCTTCCATCCCCCTGCTTGGGGGGAGGCGGGATCTCCAGCAGGCGCGGTGCTTCGGCCAGCCAGCTGAGCTCGAGCCAGAGCCGCCGCTCCAGCGTGCGGAACCCCAGGTGAAGGGTCTGCCCGTCGGCCTGTTGGGCTTTCTCAAAGCGGCTGGGCACCAGTTGCGGCCGCAGTTCCGCCAACACCGCACGAAGGCTGGTGAGGTCCATGGCCTGGAGGGACTGGGCGGCCATGGTCTGCGCCGATTCGCTGCGGAGGCACTCTTACTCTGCAGGGCCATGGTTGAGTCCCAATGGCGGAAGAGCCCTCCTCCAGCGGCCGGTTGTTTCTGATCACGGGCCCCAGTGGAGTCGGCAAGGGGACCTTGGTGACTGCTCTGCTGGAGCGTCATCCCGAGATCTGGCTTTCGATTTCAGCGACCACCCGCTCCCCCCGCAGCGGCGAGGTGGAGGGCACGAGCTATTTCTTTTTGAACCGGGCTGATTTCGACGCCAAGGTCTCCCAAGGGGGCTTGCTCGAGTGGGCTGAGTTCGCCGGTAACTGCTACGGCACCCCCCGTGAGCCCGTGGAGGCTCAGCTTCAAGCGGGCCGACCGGTCCTGCTGGAGATCGAGTTGGAAGGGGCGCGTCAGGTGCGCCGCAGCTTCCCCAGCGGTTTCCAGATCTTCATCAAGCCCCCCTCCTTTGAGGAGCTCGAGTGCCGCATACGCGGACGGGGCACCGATAGCGATGAGGCCATCGTTCGGCGGCTAGAGCGAGCCCGGGTGGAGCTGCAGGCCGAGTCCGAATTCGATGCGGTGATCGTCAATGGCGATCTGACGGAGGCGTTGCAGCAGCTGGAGCAGTTGATGGGGCTTGGCTAGGGGCGCTGGGCAATAAAAAAGGCCCCGATTGGGGCCTTTTCAATGGCAACTGCCGATCACATCGGGTGGAAGAGGAGATCGGGGAAGAAGCGGTTGAATTCGATCAGGATGCCAGCGGTGACGGTGAACCAGATCGCGGCGAAGACCGGGGCGGTGGTCAGGAACTTTTTCATCGGAATGACGTTGAAAGAGTGGAGATAACCCGCCGCGATCAGCGGGGGGAGACGGTGATCTTGTCGTCGGATTCGGTCAGCTTGCCGCCGCTGAGTTCAGCGAAGGCAGCGATGGGCCAAGTGGCTGCAGCCAGGGTGCTCTTGAAGGCCAGAGACAGGTCGATCTGGATTTCCTTCATGGCGGCGTCCTTGCTGCCACGGATGGCCATCAGGTAGTTGCGACCGGCCCAGCCGATGCAACCAGCGATGTAGAGGAAGGCGATGCCGGGGATGATGAAGTCACCAGCGTGGCTGAGGCGACCATCCACGATCAGGTGGGGCAGGCCATCAGCGCCGCAGGAGGCCTGGCTGTACATCTCGAAGCGCGCCTTGGCCTGGGGGGTGGAGGCGGCGGCGGCCCGGGATTGGAAGCGTGCGCTTTCAGCGCAGGGGGTCAGGCCTGCAACATCAGCTTTCGCCACGGGGGCGAAGCCGAAGATCAGCAGGGCAGAAATGAGAACTGCAAAAAGGCGGCGCATCGTCAGGTCCAGCTGCTGCACGGCAGGATGTCACTTACGGACAGTAAGAGAGCTCTCCAGACCTAATGCCCACGCTGCTGGCCCTCGAAACAAGTTGTGACGAGTCAGCCGCAGCCGTTGTGTGTAATCAAACGGTGCTCGCGAGCGCGGTTGCAACGCAAATGGAGGAGCACGCCCGTTGGGGTGGCGTCGTTCCGGAAATCGCCTCCAGACGCCATGTGGAGGCGCTGCCCCATCTGATTGAACAGGTGATGGCGCAGAGCGGCGTCAGTTACCAGGAGCTCGATGCCATCGCGGCGACCGCGGCCCCGGGGTTGGTCGGTGCGCTGTTGATTGGATCGGTGACCGGGCGGAGCCTGGCTCGCCTTCACGGAAAACCGTTTCTGGGGGTCCATCACCTGGAGGGGCACCTCTGCTCGGTCCAGCTGGGAGATCCCCTGCCGCCGGGACCCTATTTGGTGCTGCTGGTCAGCGGTGGGCACACCGAGATGATCCGTGTGGATGGTCCTGGTGACTACACGCGTCTTGCTCGCAGTCGCGATGACGCCGCCGGTGAGGCCTTTGACAAGGTCGCCCGTCTATTGGGCCTGGGCTATCCGGGAGGCCCGGCCGTTCAGGCCGCCGCCGCCAGTGGCGATTCCAAGCGTTTCAGCCTTCCTAAGGGCCGCGTGTCGCGGCCCGAGGGGGGCTTCCATCCCTACGACTTCAGCTTCAGCGGTCTAAAGACAGCGGTTCTGCGGCTGGTCAATCAACTGCGGGCCGAGGAAGCCGCCGGCGGCGAGCCCTTCCCCTTGGCGGATGTGGCGGCGAGCTTTGAGCAGGTGGTCGCTGACGTTTTGGTCGAGCGCACGACCCGCTGCGCCCGCGATCAGGGACTCAAAACCATCGTCATGGTGGGCGGAGTGGCGGCAAACCATCGTTTGCGCGCGCGGCTGGAGGAGCGTTGCCAGGCCCTTGCGATCGAGTGGCGGGTAGCGCCCCTGGCCTACTGCACCGATAACGCCGCAATGATCGGTGTGGCGGCCGAACAGCGCTTCCGTGCTGGCGCACAAAGCTCGATTGAGCTGGCTGTGACGCCCAGGCTGCCCCTGGAGCAGGCTCCGGTTCTTTATGAACCCCAGGCGCCCTTCTGATTTCCGTAGGCTGCTTGGAGTTTGAAGGCAGAGGCGATGGCCACTGCAGACTCCGCCCCTACCCCAGACCAGGTTGTTGAAGCGGCTCCTGAGGAGCTGAACCAGTGGAAGCGCGGCTTTACGCCTCAGGCTGAAATCTGGAACGGCCGCATGGCGATGGTGGGCCTCTCCGTTGGCTTGAGTGTCTTGCTGATTGCCCGCCTCGCCGGCAAGGTCTAGTCCTTGCCCCGCAGGGCCTGGCCAAGTTCGTTGGGCTTGAGGCTTTGGGCGAGGGCCGCCTCGCCTGAAGTCCTTCCCCCTTCCACCAAGGCGATCAGGGCCTGATTGGCGGTTTGCATGCCATCAAAGCCGCTGCGGGCCATGATCGATTCGATCTCTACAAGCTCACCGCGCTCGAGGTAGTCCTTGCAGGCGTCGGTGTTGATCAAGATGTCGTGAAACGCGGCCCGTTTGCCGTCGCTCGTTTTGATCAGCCCTTGGGCGACCACCCCGAGCAGACTTTCCGCCAGGGAGCGCCGCAGGCTGCCTTGGTCCTGGGGCGGAACCATCCCCAGAACCCGCTCGACGGTTTTGACGGCCGAATTGGTGTGCAGGGTGCCGAAGACCAGGTGACCGGTCTGGGATGCCTCAAGGGCAGTGGTCAGGGTCTCGCCGTCGCGAATTTCCCCAATCAGGATCACGTCGGGGTCTTCCCTCAGGGCAGCCCTGAGGGCACTCGGAAAGTGCTTGGTGTGCTGCCCGACTTCGCGGTGGCGAATCAAGGACTGCTGGCTGCGGTGCACAAATTCCACCGGGTCCTCAATCGTGAGGATGTGACAGGCCCGGTTGCGATTGATCCAATCGATCATCGCGGCGAGGGTTGTGCTCTTGCCTGACCCGGTGGGACCTGTGATCAGAACAAGGCCCTTGGGTTTGGAGGCCAGCTCCTACAGCACTGGGGGGAGCTGGAGCTCCTCAAGGCTGGCGATGGTTTGCGGAATCAGCCGCAGCACCATCGCGGGTCCCCGCAGGGAGTCCAGGAGGTTGATGCGGACCCTGACGAAGGGGAAGGCGTGGGAGCCATCAAATTCTTTGTCCCGCTGGAAGGCATCGATCTGAGCTGGGCTCAGCATTTCCCTGAGCCAGTGCTGGAAGCCCGCGGCATCGGTGACGGGCCAGCCCGTGCGCAGCATCTCGCCGCGGTCGCGGTAGCGGGGTTCCTCGCCCACCCCAAGGTGGACATCGGAGAAGCCCTGCTCCGCAGCAAGTTTGACGATGCCTTCGAGTGAGCTGGGTTGCTGCCCTTGGAGGGCTCCATCCAGTGGCTTAGTCGGGCTTTCTGCTGCTGCCGTTGCCTGCTCTGGGAACAGCCCGATGGGGAAGGGCGAACTGTTGCTCACTGGCCCGCAGGCGCGCTGCCGTCACTGTTGCTGCAAATCCGATCAGGGGCAGTTTTTTTGCCCGCCATCTTTAGGATCCACAGGTCTGCCAACGGCACCTGAGTGAGCGCTCCCCACAACGTCTGCATCGTGTTGGGAACCCGTCCGGAGGCGATCAAGCTCGCTCCGGTGATCCAGGCCTTCCAGCAGTCCGATGACTTCAACACCCGGGTGGTGCTGACCGGTCAGCACCGGGAGATGGTGACCCAGGTGATGGACCTGTTTGACCTGCAGGCCGACCATGACTTGGCCTTGATGGCCCCCAAGCAAACCCTGACCCACATCACCTGCGGGGCGCTGCAGGGCTTGAAGGCTGAGTTTGAGCAGTTCCCCCCTGACTTGGTCTTGGTGCAGGGGGACACCACGACGGCCTTTGCTTCCGCTTTGGCGGCGTTCTACGAGCAAATCCCTGTGGGCCACGTGGAAGCGGGCCTGCGCACCGACAATATTTTTGATCCCTACCCCGAGGAGGCCAACCGCCGTCTGATCTCCCAGGTGGCCTTGCTGCACTTTGCTCCGACCCACGTCTCGGCCCGCAACCTTGCGGCCTCTGGGGTGGTGGGCCAAACCATCACCACCGGAAACACGGTGATTGATGCGCTGTTGTTGATGGCGAAAAAAGCTCCCCCGTTTGAGCTGCCGGGGTTGGACTTTGAGAAGCAGCGGGTGATTCTGGCGACGGTCCACCGCAGGGAGAACTGGGGCGAGCGGCTCCAGGAGATCGGCAAGGGCTTTTTGGCGGTGCTGGAGCGCTACCCCGATACGGCGCTGTTGCTGCCGCTGCATCGCAACCCAACGGTGCGGGAGCCCCTGCAGGCACTCCTGGGTGATCACCCCCGGGCGTTCTTGACCGAACCGCTGGACTACGACCGTCTGGTGGCGGCGATGCGCGGCGCGACGCTTCTGTTGACGGACTCCGGTGGACTGCAGGAGGAGGCTCCGGCCCTGGGTAAACCTGTCCTGGTGTTGCGGCGCACCACCGAGCGGCCCGAGGCCGTGGATGCCGGCACCGCCAAGCTGATCGGCACGG
This sequence comes from Synechococcus sp. CB0205, assembly GCF_000179255.1. Classification (NCBI taxonomy): domain Bacteria; kingdom Bacillati; phylum Cyanobacteriota; class Cyanophyceae; order Synechococcales; family Synechococcaceae; genus Synechococcus; species Synechococcus sp. CB0205. The sequence goes on along the minus strand of NZ_ADXM01000068.1, from coordinate 20,543 downwards.
ATTCCGCTGACATTCTCCGGGAGGCTTCGCTGCTGCTGGATGACGCCGAGGCCTACGAAGAGATGTCCAGGGCGCACAACCCCTTCGGGGATGGCCAGGCCAGCACGCGCATCCTGGAGGCCTGCCGCAGCTTCCTCAACGAGCGCCGTCATGCGGCGGCTGAGGCGCAGGTTTAGTTCGAATCGCCTTTGCGCTTTGCCCAGGGGGGCAGGTCGATAAAGACCCGTGTCCCGGGCTTGATGCCGTCAAGGATTTGGGTGTTGCGGCCGCTACTGGCTCCGAGGGTCACGGCTTGGAACTTGGGCTGGTTGCCCGGGCCCACCAGCAGAACGCCAGGCTTACCCCGCTCGGTCACGACCGCCACCGTCGGCACCAGCGTCCGCGGGGGGAGGTTCCCGGTATTGAAGTCGATGTCGGCGGTCATCCCGATGCGCAGTTCAGGCGCCGGCTCGACGAACTTCAGGGTGACCTCAAAGGAGGTGACGTTGTTGAGCTTGGCCGCGCGCGGAGCAATCTGACGGACCTGGGCCTTGAAGCGACGGTCCTGGAAGGCATCGACGCGCACCGAGCCGGTTTGTCCGAGCTTGATCCGGCCGATGTCGCTTTCTGGCACCTTGGCCACGGCCTCGAGGCCCTGGGCCAACTCAACGATGGAGGAGCTGCTGGCACCGGCGGAGGCGGAGGCCGAGGTGGTGGGCGTCACGTAGGCCCCAGGGTCGGCAAACCGCGCGGTGATGGTTCCGGCAAAGGGAGCCCGGACGACCAATTCACTGCGCTCCATCTCGCGCTGCTCCAGCCGCTGTTGGGCCGCCTCGACGGCGGCGCGGTCGACGAGGTAGGCCGCCTTGGCGCTGTTGTAGTTGTCCTGGCTAATGGCGCCGTTGCGCACCAGGTTTTCCCGGCGTTGCAGTTCGCTCTGGCTACGCGCCTGTTGGGCTTTGGCCGATTGCAGTTGGGCGGAGAGCTCCTCGAGCCGGTCCTGAAGGTCACCCCCATCCATCAGGGCCAGGGCCTGGCCGGCTTTGACGCTGTCGCCCTCTTCCACATAAAGGGTCTTGAGTACCCCTTGGCGTTTGGGGCTGACGTTGACCAGGCGGAAGGCCTCTAGTTCGCCACTGGCCGTGATCAGGCCCGGCAGGGAGCCTTCCTCGGCGACGGAGGTGTAAGTGTTGAGGCTGCGGGCTTGCTTGGCGCTCCGGCTGAGGTTGAGCGCCGTTGCTCCACCGGCAATCAAAACGGTCCCGGCCAGGGCGGCGGCCCAGAAGCGACGACGGGCCAGCCAGGGGCGATCGGCCGCAAGTCTCTTGAGGCTCAAGGTGTTGCCTTGCAGCCAGGTCGCAACAGGTTGTTTTCGACGACGGTCTTGGAGCATCGCGTTGACCTGCCTGGCTCCCGGTGTCACCCCAGTCTTCCTGGTGGCGGGCAGCGGGCGGGGGTTCGCTCAGGGAGGGATCACCGCCATCAAGGGCAAACCGTAGATTCCATCGATGCTTAAAGCCGGAATCGTGGGGCTGCCCAATGTGGGCAAGTCGACCCTGTTCAACGCCTTGGTGGCCAATGCTCAAGCGGAAGCCGCCAACTATCCCTTTTGCACGATTGAGCCGAACTCCGGTGTGGTGGCGGTTCCTGATCCCCGTCTGCAGCAGCTTTCGGATCTGAGCAAGAGCAAGGAACTGATCCCGACGCGGGTGGAGTTTGTCGATATTGCGGGCCTGGTGAAGGGCGCCAGCCAAGGGGAAGGCCTGGGCAACAAATTTCTGGCCAATATCCGGGAGGTGGACGCCATCGTCCACGTCGTGCGTTGCTTCGAGGACGACGACGTGATCCACGTGAGTGGGTCGGTTGGACCCGCCCGCGATGCCGAGGTGATCAACCTGGAGCTGGGCCTGGCGGACCTGTCCCAGGTGGAGAAACGCCGCGAGCGTCTGAAAAAGCAAGCGCGCACCAGCAAAGAAGCCCAGGCGGAAGACGAGGCCCTTGAGCGCATCCAGGCGGTGCTGGAGCAGGGCGGTGCCGCGCGCAGCGTCAGCCTCACCGAGGAAGAGGCCGCGATGATCAAGCCCCTGGGCTTGCTGACGGCCAAGCCAATCATCTACGCCACCAACGTCAGCGAGGACGACCTCTCCCGTGGCAATGCCTACTGCGAGGAAGTCGCGGTCTTGGCGGAGAAAGAGGGTGCAGGAACCGTGCGTATCTCCGCGCAGGTGGAGGCGGAACTGATTGAGCTGCCTGAAGAGGACCGTGCTGAATTCTTGGAAGGACTGGGCGTTGAAGAGGGTGGTCTGCAGAGCCTGATCCGGGCCACCTACAGCCTGCTGGGCCTGCGCACCTATTTCACGACGGGTGAAAAGGAAACCCGTGCTTGGACGATCAAAGCCGGCATGACCGCTCCCCAGGCCGCTGGTGTGATTCACACCGACTTCGAGCGCGGCTTTATTCGGGCCCAGACCATTGGCTACAAGCAGTTGCTTGAAGCGGGTTCACTCTCTGAAGCCCGGAATAAAGGTTGGCTGCGTGCTGAAGGGAAGGAGTACGTCGTTGAAGAAGGCGATGTGATGGAGTTCCTTTTCAACGTGTAATTCGAGACGTTTAGCGAATCAGATTCATCCCAAGAAAACCGCGGCCCAGACCTGAGCTGCGGTCCTGCAGATAGGTCAGGGCAATTTCAAAATCCATCAGCCCGGCCTCTTCGATGGCCTCCCGGCTGAGCTTGCCCTCGCTTTGCGCGGCGTAGTTGGCGTAGATCTCTTCTTTGCGCGCACCAAGGAAGCTCACCACTTCCTGAACGACAAAGTTTGCCCACTCGTTTTTGTCTTTCGCGCTGACGGCGGTGGGGCCTGGCATGGGGCGATGGAGGCGCAGTCGCACCAGTTTGGAGTCTTCAGCGCTGCCCCAGCAGCTCATCCCAACTCAGCCCATCGTTTTGGAGAGTTCGAGCGGGAATGGTGAAGGTGCTCTCCGGCCATTCCGGCCACAGCGCGCGGGTCTCGTGATCCGGGGTGATGACCACGGGGAGGGTGGCTTCCATTCAGGCCGAGATGGCTTCGCGCCCCTCAGAGTGCCTGTTCTGACTCGACTCCGTTGCGCTCTAGGCCACCGGCGGCTGTGCTCAAGCCGACAGCTTTTAGCCTGGCCTCCTGAGGATGGAGCACGTTGTCTTTTCAGCAGTTGCAGCAGTTTTTTGTGCGGGTTCAGGCTGAGCCAGCACTGCGGCAAGCGCTGGAGGAGGCGATGACTGCCGACGATGTCGCCCGCTTGGCCCAGGACCTGGGCTTTGAGGTCTCGGGCAGTGACATCCTGCGCTTCTCGGGGCAATCGGCAGCTGGTGTGAGGGTGACTCGCATTGACCATCCGGGGGAATACCCGGGGCGCTACGTCTAGCGAGATCAGTCATCCAGGCGCGGCCGATGTTGCCGGTTGCGTTTGACATCACCTCGCATTTTTTTACTGTCCAGACGCCGGCGAGTGGCTGCTTTCGAGGGCTTGGTGGCGCGGCGTGGTTTGGGGTCTGGCTTCAGGGCCTCGCGCAACACCGCGGCCATCTTTTCAAGGGCGAGGCAGCGGTTTTTGTACTGGGAACGGTGCTCGGAGGCCTGAATGCTGAGCACGCTCGAGCCTTTCAACTGCGGCAGCCGTGCCTGCAGTCGTTGTTTCTGAAATGGTCCAAGAACTGAGCAGGCTTCGATGTCAAAACTGAGCTCGACAGCCGTTTCCAGCTTGTTGACGTTTTGTCCGCCCGGACCAGCGCTGCGGCGAAAGGACCAGGTCAATTCCGCCGCTGGAATGACCAGCCGTGGATGAATCACAAGCTCAAGGGCCACGGTTGGGAGCTAGTCCTCCTCCAGCCACGCCCGGAAAGTCAGGGCGCGTAGGTGCTGGACCTGACGCAGGCGCCGTAGGCGATCGATCACGTAGTACGCCAAGCCGATGGCGATGGCGGCTCGGATGAAATACCAACTCAAGCCCCAGAGCAACACTCTGGTGAGGCTCAAGAAGGCAAACACCCAGAGCAAGATCCAGAGGGCCGAGAGCAGCAGTCGAATCAATGCGCTGTTGCGTCGCGTCATCGCTTCTTTGTTTTCTGCAATTCCCTCCGTAGGGTTTTTAGCAGAGTTCATTGGGGTCAATGCCTTCCAAGCCGCGCAATCGCATTGGTGAGGTGTATGGCCAACTCACCGTTGTACGCGCGTCAGAGAAGCGCTCCAAGGCGGGCAATGCCTACTGGTGGTGTCGCTGCAGCTGCGGTCAGGAGCGCGAGGTGCCGAGCGACAAGCTCTCCCACAACCTCGCGCGCCAAAAGCCCACAGTTCAGGCCTGTGCGGCCTGCTCCCGTGAACTTCAAGTCGAGGCGGTCTGCGAGAAGAACGACCGTGAGGAGCGGCAACGGCGTCGTGAGGCTTTGGCCAACCGCCAGGCGCTCAAGGGCCTTGTCCCAGAGAGCTGGCTCGCCTTACCCCTGACCGATGCCCATGCCCGCGAACAGGGTCAGGTGCTGTTTTTTCGTGGCACGCGCTGCCTGCGTGATCACTTGGCTCCCTATCGCATCAACGGAGGCTGCTTGGCCTGCTCTGGCCAGCGCCCCTCAGCGACTGTTCCAGCTGCGCTCTAGGGAGGCACGGACCTGCTCCGTGCTGGGCTCGGCGAGCTGGCGGCGGAAGGGCTGGGTGAGTCGCCAGAACTTGACCCCCGCGGCCAGGGCGAAGACTCCCCAGGGAACCAGCAGCCAGAGCTGATGCATCAGGTCCATGGGTGATCGGGCACGATCAGTCTCGCGGAAATGGCTCCTGATCTGGTGGACGAGGAACTGCGCTTTGTTCTGACGTTGCTGCTGCTCGCCATCCTTCCGGTGGGATTGCTTTTCTGGGCTTGGTTGCGGCTGTTGCCTTCCAAATCCAAGTAGCTGTTCCACAATGGCGTCAGCTCCAGGTCTGCCATGACGGCTCAGCCCTCCCCTGAAACCACCGGTGACGACCGTCAGGCCCACGATTTCGATCGCCAGAAGGAGCTGCATAAGCAGATCCGCAACGATCCCGATTACGACGATTGGGAGTACGGCACCGAGCCCCTGCCCCACGAGGCCTGGGCTGCAAAGAACGCCAAAGACAAGGCCTCTTAACCCACCCGCCGCTTCGAGCGGTTCTGCACCGGTCTGACCAGCAGCAAGCTCAGCGCACAGATCGCCGCTGTCGCGAACCACAGGCCCACGCCATGGCCATGGCCATCCAGCAAAACCCCCGCCAGCAGCGGTGCGGCGAAGGCACTGAGCGCGAAGCACTGAGAGAAGAGGGCCATCGCCAGGCCTCCGTGGCCACGGGGACTGAGCTCAATCACCGCCTCCGTGGCTGTCGGTAGGAAGGCGGCTTCGCCCAGGGCGATGATCGTGAGGGCGATGACCACCAGAACGAGGCCGGAGTGGCTCAGGGCTGAGGCGGCCAGGAGCAGGGTCCCGCTGCTGAAGCAGATCAGGCTCAGCCCCAGGCCGGTCCCCACTGGCCGCAGGGCCAGGGCTCGGCCAACGGGCCATTGGATCAACACCAGCAGACCCAGTTGCAGACCGATCAGCAGGGCGCTCAGGCTTTCTGTCTGGCCAGCTCGGTTCAGGCCGCCGCGGACCAGATCCAGCGGCAGTGCGCTCTGCATCAGCGCTGGAATCGAGGTGGCCACCACCGAGATGCCAAGCATCGGCACCAGGGCTGGCAGCCATTGCCGCAGGGGACGTTGCCCCTCCGCGTACTCGCTGGCCTTGGCGGCTTTGGGCAGGGGTTTGAGTAACAGCAGCGCCGCCAGAGCGAGGACCGCCGCGATGTCGATCCAGTAGACCCCGCGCAACAGCCCGGCGGCCGCGAGCAGCGAACCACAGAGGGTTCCTGAGGCCACACCGACGGCATCACTGCTGCGCACCAGGGCGTAGCCCTTCGCCGACGGTAGTGGGTTCGCGCACTGCGGCACAGCGAGTTCAACCGCAGGCCAGTAGAGGCCGCCGGCCATGCCGATACAGACCTGGCCAGCGATGTAGCCCCCCATGCTGCTGGCCTGCAGCAGCAGAGCGTCACCGGCAAACCCACAGGCCGCCGCCATCAGCACCGGGGTCCCGCAACTGCGGCCCTGATCCAGGAGGGCTCCACTGATGAAGCGCCCAACGGTGCCAGCCAGCGCAGCGAGGGCCAAACCCAGGCCAATGGAGGCGGCATTGAAGCCCTGCTGGTGAAACACCATCGGGGTGAGATACAAAATCCCACCGGCACCAAAACTCGCGACCAATCGAACACTGGCCAGTTCCCGGAGTGCCGGGGGAAACTGGTGCCACCAGCTCCAGCCTGTTGCCTGCATCCGTGGTTGAGCCAACCCGCTTGCGTCGCCGCCGTGCACTGACCAGCAGTCTGCTGGCTGGCGTTCTGTCCTTGGGCTCCCTGCTGGCTGCGCCACTGCGGGCCGCTGAGCAACTCGACATCCACCTGGAGGGGTTGGACCTGCCCCTCAACCTGGTGGAACTGGAACGCTGGAGCAGGGATCCGTCCACGCGCGCCGGGGAGCTGGCGGTCTGGCTCAACCTGCTCGATCCCCAAAGCCAGCAGCAGTTGCATCAGCTGCTCAATGCCCCACTGGTGGAGGAGCGCAGCTTCACTCAACAGATGATGCGCAGTTGGGCGGGCCAGCGGGTCGCCGAAGAACTGGGCGTCTTGATCAGCACCGAGAACGGCAATGCCGGTCCGCTGGTTCTCAGCACCCTCAACACCTTGCTCAAAGAGCAGCGGCAGGTGACGGTGATCGAGCTGATGCGGGCACTGCCGGCCCAGCAGCTCACCATCAATCTCGATGGACTCCAGCTGCTCGCCCGCGGTTGGCAGCAGCAGTTGTTCGATCAGGAGCTGGCGCTCAAGGCCCTGCAGACCTTGCCGCTGCCGCAGGGGACCCCGCTGCTGCCGCTCTCCGATGGCGTGCTGCTGGATCAGCAATCCTCTGCGGCTGATCAGGCTCCCCAGCGCTGGCGTTTGCCGGTTCCCCATCGCCAGCAGCCCCTGGTGCTTGAGCTCTGGCCGGTCCCTGATGCCAAGACCTGGGTGTTGCTCATGCCTGGCTTGGGGGGCAGTACCGATCAGTTGCGCTGGTTGGCCCAGGCCCTGCATGAACGGGACTGGCCCGTGGTCTTGCTCGATCACCCCGGTAGTAACGAACTGGCGGTGCGGGAGTTGGTCCAGGGGCGACGTCTCCCCCCTGGAGCTGAGACCCTTCCCGGCCGGGTGCAAGACCTGCAGGCCGTGGTGGCCGCGGTGCAAACCGGTGGATTGCCGCAACTGGGGCAGCGGGTGGTCCTGATGGGTCACTCCCTGGCGGGGCTGACGAGCCTGTTGGCGGCAGGGCTGCGTCCTGAACCAGGACTGCAGCGCCGTTGCAAACGATCCCTGGCGGATCTACCCCTAATCAACCTCTCGCGGCTGCTCCAGTGCCAGCTCCCCGAGGTGCCCCTACCGCCGGTGAAACCGCTGGCCCAGCCGATTGCAGGGGTGGTGACCCTCAATGGTTTCGGCAGCCTGCTTTGGCCCCATCGGGGTCTGCGGGGCCTGCAGGCGCCGGTTTTGATGGTCGGCGGAAGCCTGGACTTGATTACGCCGCCGCTCAGTGAGCAGCTGCATCTGTTTTTGCCTGATCCCAATCCCCGCAGCCGTCTGGTGTTGTTGGAGGGGGCGAGTCATTTCTCCCCGGTTCGGATGCAGGCCGGAGGCGAGGCCCCCCTGTTCAAGTTCGGCGAGGAGTGGGTTGGTGTGGATCCCGCCCGGGTGCAGAACTTGATCTTGAGCTTGAGCAGTGAGTTTCTCTGGGGCCTCGATCAAGGGGGGCTGAAGCGGGACCTACCGCCCCAGCGCCGGCACGTTGGTGGTGTCAGTGCCTATGTGCTTGACCACGACCTGGCCAAGCTCTGGCAGGAACGCATCGAGGTCAGAACTTCACGCGTGGATCGAGTAGCGCCACCAGCAGGTCCACAAGAACGCTGACCGCCACCACCAGGCTGGCGACCACCACGACGATCCCCTGGACGACGGGGTAGTTCCGTTGGCTAATGGCCTCCTGCAGACGGAAGGCCACCCCAGGCCAGGAATAGGTGACCTCGATCAACAGGGCTCCACCGATCAAGGAGGCCACGGTGATCCCGGCGATGGTCAGGACCGGCAGCAGGGCGTTGGGCAGGGCATGGCGAAGCACGACCCGGCGTTCACTCAGGCCGCGGCTGCGGGCCGCTTCCACGTAGTCGGAATCCAGGGCTCGGCGCAGATTCAGGCGCAGGGCATTGGCGAAGATCCCGCTGAGCAGGATCCCTAAGGTGCTGGCAGGCAGCACGAGATGCCGGATCGCTCCCCAGAACTGCTGGCCGTTCCCCTGCAGCAGGCTGTCGAGCAGATAGAAGCCACTGCCATCCGGTGGGATCAAGGTGGCGGGGAAGCGTCCGCCGACCGGCAGCCATCCCAGCCAGACCGCGAAGACCAGCTGGACCATCATCGCTGCCCAAAACGGCGGCATGGCATAGGTCCCAATCCCATAGAGCCGGGCGGAGAGATCGAGCTTCCCCTCGGGCCTGGCAATGCCACTGAAGCCAACAGCCAGGCCAACGACCGCAGCGATCAGCAGGGCCGTCAGGCCGAGCTCCAGGCTGGCGGGAAGACTGCGGGCAATCACCGCCGTCACAGGCTCTTGGTTGGTCAAGGAGGTCCCGAGCTGGCCGTGCAGCAGGTCGCTCAGGTACTGGCCGTACTGGACCGGAAGACTTTGATCGAGGCCCAGTTGTTGGCGGAGGGCTTCTCGAGCGCTTTGCGGTGCCCGCGGGCCAAGCAGGGCATCGATGGGATCGCCAGGGGCAACCCGAAGCAGGAGAAAGACCAGGCTCGCGATCAGCCAGAGCATCACCGGCACCAGGGCCAGGCGGCTCAGCAGGTAGCCCCAGAGGTGATGGCGTCGGCTCATCGCTTCACCGGCTCCAGCTGCTGCAGGATCACCCGACCGCTTCCATCGAACTGGGGCGCGCTGAGGTTTCGCTGCCCCCAGGCGCGCGCATTGACTTGCCAGAGCGGAACAAAGGAGGCCCCATCCGCCGCCTCCCGTTGAATCGTCAACAGGGTGGATTGGCGTGCCGCACCCGAACGGCGCTCACTGGCCTGGAGCTGCTGTTGCAGGCCTGGCCTGGTCCAGAAACTACCGGAATCGACGCTGCTGCCCGAGAGGCATTGGTCGCCCTTGCTCCTGCGGCAGCCCAGTAGGGGGGCCAGGTAGGTGTCGGGGTCTGGGTAATCGCCAATCCAGTCGTAAATGATCATCGGGAAGACCCCCTGGGACAGCTGCCGGTAGGCGCTGGTGGACTCCACCCCTGTGATCTCCAGGCGCACGCAGTCTCCGAGGTCCCGGCGCAACTGGGCTTGCCAGGTCAGGGCAAAGAGACGATCCGAGGCATGGTTCGAGCGGAAGGTCAGCGGCAGCGTCAGCCGTTGCCCTGAGCAGTAGCCCTCTTGCCGGTAAAGGGCCCGGGCGGCCTTGGGGTCGTAGGCCGGCCAGCTGGGGGGGCTCGAGCCGGCCAGCGGTGGTGGCACCAGGGAGCGCAGGGGTTCGCTCATGTCAAAGCTGACCCGTTGGCTGATTAGCCGGCGATCCAGGCTGAGGGCCACCGCCTGCCGCAGCCTGCTGCGGTTGAAGGGGGGGCGTTGGCTGTTGAGGGCCATCAGGGCAATCTCGATCGCCGGCCCTTCTCCGCTCACCAGCTCACCGCGCGCCACGCGGGCATCGAGGGCCTGCTGCTGGTCACTCTCGAGGCCACTGGAGATCAGCAGGTCCACCTCTCCGCTGATGAGGGAGCCAAAGAGGGCCGTGGAGTTGCTCAGGGTGATGAGGTGGATCCCCGCGTTCTTGGCGGGCTCGCCCCAGTAGTCCGCAAAGGGGAGCAACTGCTGTTTGCGCGGGCTGAAGCTCACCAAGCGGTAGGGGCCCGTGCCGACAAAGCGGCCCGTCAAGGAGCTCTCGCCGTAGTCCCGGTAGGCCGTCGGGGAGACCGGGGTGAAGGTGATCGAACTCAGCAGCGCCGCCAGGGCGCGATAGGGGCGCGTCAGGCGGACTTCGATCGCGTAGGGTCCAACGCTGCGGACGGATTCGATCCGATCATCCAGCAGATAACTGAGTTTCCCCAGGCGCCGAAAGCGGTTGAGGTTGAAGACCATCGCCTCGGCGTCGAAGCGGGTTCCGTCGTGGAACAGCACGCCTTGGCGCAGTGGAATCCGGGCGCTGAGTCCATCCGCACTGAATTGCGGCAGGGCCGTGGCCAGCCTGGGTTGGAGTTGCCCCTGGCGATCGGCGGTGTAGAGCGGGTCGCCGACGGCGCTCAGCAGTTGCGTTCCGGCCAGCAGATAGACGTCAACCGGGTCGACGGAGTCCAGGCTGCTCTTGTTGGCCACCACCAGCTGGCCAGCGGGATGGGGTGGTTGGCAGCCCATCAGCAGCTGCAGGGCCGGCAGCAAGGCGAGCAGGCCGGCAGCAGCGGGAAGGCGAGTGATGGGGCGCTTGGCTGAGCGCCCCTATTCAAGCCCTAAGACATCGATTTGCGGGGCTCGAGCTGTTGCAGGGAAATCTCAAACACCGGGCACCCATGGCGGGCCAGGGGCCAGCGCCGCACCCAGCAGCGGTCGTGGCTGTCATCGATTCCCACTACTTGATAGGTGTGGGAATCACTGATCAGGTTGACGCAATCGCCTTGATGGAAGGCGCGAGATGGGTTCATGGCCAACAGAGCAAAGAGGCCGAGGCTCAAACCAACTGACCCGCCAAGAATTCCGCCTTGTTTGCGCTCAAAACGTTTGAGTCGCTACAAAACTGCGCTTGGGTCAGGGGAACGGCACGAATCGATTCCCCAACTCTGGCCCAGGTGCCAGCTCCGCTGCCACTAGAGCGTGGGGAGGCAGGCGGCCACGGCTTTCACCTCTGGTAGGGCCTTGATGGCGGCGAGTGCCGCCGCGAAGTGCTGCTGCTTCACCTCATGGGTGATCACCACGATCTCGGCGTCGGCCGCATCCCCGGTGGTTTCGAACTGGACGATGGAGCGGATCGAGACCCCTTGCTCGCCAAAGCAGCTGCCAATGCGGCCGATCACTCCGGCTTCATCACCGGTTTGCAGACGCACGTAGTGACGCTGCAGGGTCTCGCCCGCATCCACCAGGGCGCAATTGCGCCAACGGCTGGCCGCCAGCAGCGGGTCGAGTCCGCCGCTGTTGCCGGTGGCCGCCCGGATCCCGGCAATGTTCAAGATGTCAGCCACCACGGCGGAGGCGGTGGGCCCGGATCCGGCTCCAGGGCCGTAGAACATCACACGACCCACCGGGTCGCCTTCCACCAGGATGGCGTTGTTCACGCCATGCACCCCGGCGAGGGGGTGATCCTTGGGCAGCAGGGTGGGGCTGACGCGTACATCCAGCTGCACGGTGCCATCGCTGGCGGTGCCCAGATTCTGGGCTTGGGCCACCAGTTTCACGACGTAGCCCAGTTGCTCGGCGTAGGTCACATCGCAGCCATCCAGGCGATCGATGCCTTCGGTTGGAATGGCCGCGCGCTCGATCGGTCCGCCGTAGGCCAGGCCCGAGAGGATGGCGATCTTGTCGGCGGCATCGCCACCACCCACATCGGCAGCGGGATCGGCCTCGGCATAGCCCAGCCGTTGGGCATCAGCGAGCACCTCGGCATAGGCCGCACCCTCATCGGCCATGCGGCTGAGGATGTAGTTAGTGGTGCCATTGATAATCCCGCTCACCCGTTGGATGCGGTTGCCCCCTAGGGATTGCTTGAGGGGTTCGATGATCGGGATCCCGCCGCCAACGGCGGCTTCGATCAGCACATAAACGCCTTGTTCGGCGGCCGCAGCAGCAATTTCTTCGCCATGGCGGGCAATGACCGCTTTGTTTGCGGTGACTACGGGTTTGCCAGCCGCAATCGCCGCCAGGATCAGGCTGCGGGCAGGCTCGAGGCCGCCCATGACCTCAACGACGATGTCGACCGCGGGGTCCTGGACCACCGCTTCAGGGTCGGTGCAGAGGATGTCGCTGGGGAGATCGATGGGCCGAGGGCGGCTCAGATCCCTCACGGCGACCCGTTTCAGCGCCAGTTCTCCCACCAGTGGATGGCGACCGTCAGGGGTCTGCAGGATTTCCGCAACGCCTGCTCCCACAGTGCCGAGCCCGAGCAAGCCGATGCCGATGGTCATCCTGACGCCGTTCTGAAACGACTGATCCTAGAAATCGACCTAGTCGGCTGAGCTGAGGGCGCTGGCTTGGGCCTGCATCATCTTGAAGATGTTGAGAAAGCCATTGGCCCGCGAGGGGGTCAGGCTGGCCTGCAACCCGGTCTCACTGAGGAAGCCGGGATCGATGCCAGCGATGGCCGAGGGATCCAGCCCCTCGGTGCCCTCAATCAATAGAGCGAGGAGGCCTTTGGTGATGGCGGCATCGGAATCGCCCTGCCAGTGGAGTTTTCCATCCACGAGCTGACCGACCACATACACCTGGGAGACGCAGCCTTTGACCTTGAAGACGTCGTTGCGGAACTCCTCCGGCAGGGGCTCCAACTTCTTGGCGAGCCAGAGCACGTATTCGTAGCGGCGCTTGGGGTCGGCCGTGCCTTTGAGGCGGTCAACGATTTGATCGAGCTTCTGGCTGCCAGTGGCCATTAACGGTTGCGTCTGGTGCGCTGAAGTCCCAGCAGCATGGCAGTTGCACCCAGGGCACTGAGCCAGAGCTGCGGACGTTGCCGGGGCCCTGCGCTGATCTGATCGAGCTGGACTTGACCGCCCTGGACTGGCATCTCCAGGTAGTCGCGATGGCCAGGTCCCCCATCCACCTGCAGTTCGAAGGAGCCTTGGCTGCCTGGGGGCAGGGCAAAGCTCAGTCGTCCGCTTGCGTCAGTGCGTCCCAGCTCCTGGCTGCTTCCATCCGGGCCAATCAGACGGACGAGGGCATCTTGGGTGGGCTCTCCGGTGGAGAACTGGCTCTGAAGCACCAGCTGCGCATTGAGAGCCTCGAGCCGGTTGATGCTCGTCTCGATGCCATGGGCCCTGGCTGGCGGCGTTGAGGCCCAGATCAGAACTGGGGTGGCGGCGCAGAGGACAGCAGCGGCTCGCATCTGGATTAAGCGGACCAGCGGCTGTCTGTCTTGGTTTTGCCGGCCTGAACCATGTGAACCATGGAGCTCACCATCATCGAGAGGGCGTCGCTGCTCTCATCGCGCCCTTTGAGCTCCGAGGCCATGACCTGCTCGGCTGCCGTGCCGCGGTTGATGGCAATGCTTGGCCCGCGGCGCTGCTCTTCGGAGGCAGATTGACGCCCGGCAGTGATGGCGGAGAGGAATGCGTCGTTGCCAGCCAGATCCACCGGTGCCGCCCTGAACTGCTCCGATCCTGCCAAATCCAGCGCGCCGGTGCGCCTGGACTTCACGGTTGCTCAACAGGTTGCAACCCAGGCCGCCAGTGCACCCCCTCCTCATCCAGCCAGCCTGGGAAGGGCACATCCCAGGCCTCAGCGGGGAGCTGCTCCACCAGGCATCCGCTGGTAACCACCGCCAGGGCTGGGATGTCCCTCCAGGGGGAGGACTGCCTCAATCGGTCAAACCAGCCACCGCCGTAGCCCAGGCGGATCCCGGATTGATCGAAGGCCAGGGCAGGGGCCAGCAGGAGTCCAAGTTGTTCCGCCTCCAGCACTGGCGCTGGCTCGCTTGGGGCGGGGATCCCGGTCTCATCCGCTGCGGTGGGATCACCGGGACGCCAACGCCGGTACTGCAAACGCCCCCCGGCGATGCAGGGCAGGGCGATCCGGCCGCTGAGCGACGGCAGATCAGCGAGGCACAGCAGGTCCACCTCTCCGGGCAAGGGCCAGTACAGCCCGAGCAGGCGTCCTTCCTGCAGCAGGCCCGGCAGGTGCTGGATCGCCTGGGCCTGAAGCCGGGGGGCGCAGCTGGCGTGCAGGTTCAGCCGCCGCTGTTTGAAGGTCTGGCGTAAGGGCCCTTTCTGACCCTCCATCAGCGCTGAAACCAGCCGGTGAGCGCGACCGCCAGGGCATCGGCGGCATCATCGGGCCGCGGAGGGGTCTCGAGGTTGAGCTCTCGCATCACCGCATCGAGCACATCGTCCTTGTCGGCATGGCCGTGGCCCGCCAAGGCCAACTTGATCTGCATGGGCGGGAACTCCACCACCGGGATGCTGAAGCGGGCCAGGGTCATCATCAGCACCCCCCGGGCTTGCACCACCGAGATCGTGGTGCTGGAGCGGTAGAAGAAAAACTTCTCCACCGCCGCTAGATCAGGCTTCCAGTTGCGGATCAGGACCCGTAGATCCTTCGCGATTTCCACCATCCGCTCGCCATCACTGCGGCCCGGGTCGGTGCGGATGATCCCGCAATCGAGCATGGTTTGGGCCCCGCCAGGACCCTCCTCGACATCAATCACCCCGTAGCCCACGCGAGCCAGACCGGGATCGATGCCGAGGATTCGCAACGGCCTTAGGCGGCGAGGGCCAGTTCGAAGGCGGCCTTGTCGCTGCTTTCAGGGCGCTCAAACACCTTGCAGAAGACCTTGACCACGCGATCGCCTGAGTCGATCTGCTCGAGGGGGTCCTTGCGCAGGCGGTGGCGCAGGCAGCAAGCAGCCACGCGGGCCACGTCGTCTTCGGTGACTTCCGTGCGCCCTTCGAAGGCGGCCAGGGCCCGGGCGGCCCGGTTGGTGACGATGTCGCCGCGCAGGCCATCCACATCCAGCTCACCGCAGATGGCGGAGATGCGAATGCGCAGGTCATCGTCGATTTGAACGTGCGGGAGACGGTTCTGCGCCTCAACAACACGGGCCTGGAGGCCGTCCTGTGTTCCCTGAACGGCGTTGTTGAAGCCGTCGGGGTCGTTGTCAAAGGCGGTGCGTTGGTCCACCACCTGCACTCGCAGTTCGGGGTCGCGCACGGTGCGCACCTCGACGCTCATGCCGAAGCGGTCCAGCAGCTGGGGACGCAGTTCACCCTCTTCCGGGTTACCGGAGCCAATCAGGACGAAGCGAGCAGGGTGGCGAACGCTCACGCCCTCGCGCTCAACGGTGTTCCAACCGGAGGCGGCGGAGTCGAGCAGCACGTCCACCAGGTGGTCGTCCAGCAGGTTGACCTCGTCGACGTAGAGAAGGCCGCGGTTGGCTTTCGCCAGCAGACCGGGCTCAAAGGCGCGAACACCCTCGCTGAGGGCCTTTTCAATGTCGATCGTGCCGCAGAGGCGGTCTTCGGTGGCCCCCAGGGGCAGGTCCACCATGGGGACCTGGCGCTTCTCGGTGGGAAGTTGCTCACCTTGTTCGGCCCGCTGGCGCACCTCGCTGCTCTGCAGGTCAGGGTCGCTGGAGGAGCTGTTGTAGGGGTCGCCGGCGACGACGTCGATCTCCGGCAGCAGATCAGCCAGGGCGCGGATGGTGGTGCTCTTACCGGTGCCGCGGTCTCCCATGATCATCACGCCGCCAATGCGGGGGTCGATCACGTTCAACAGCAGGGCCAGCTTCATCTCCTCCTGACCCACGATGGCGGTGAAGGGAAAGACCCTGCGCTTGCGGGCTTGCGTCACGGCTGGAGGCTGTCTGGCGGTGCTGGCGATTGTTTCACAGGCAGCAGGCTGAGCACCTGCGGCGGGGTGGCATCGGCGGGGTAGATCAGGCGCACGCGAAGCTCCCGCGTCTCCCCTGGCGTCAGGCTGATGCGGCCCAGTTCAGGACCTTGCTGGCCCGCCCGCTGGACCAGATGGAAGCTCTGGCGGCTGGGTTGACCGTCGAGCCCGTTGAGTTCCACCGTCCCGCGAAACATCACGGAGCGCGATGGACTGCTGTTGAACTGCAGTCCGCCGACGGCCTGATCGGTCTTGAGCGGTGACTCCAGGGCAACGGCCAGCGCTGCGGGGCTCTTGGAGCGATTGCAGAGCGGAATCCGAATGTCGTAGGCGACGCCGTAGTTGCCGTGGGCGGCCCAGGCCGTGCCCGGATAGTGCGCCTTGAGCTCGGCGGTCTGCACCTGGCCGGTTCCGAGGCGGCCACGCTCCAGCGAGGCAATCGGCCAGGAGATGGGGGCCGAGGTGGTGGAGAGGCAGCTCTTGCCCGGATCGCTGACGGTGGCGCTCCAGGTACTCCCGATTTGCACGCCGCTGACACGGGAATAGACCATGCGCCCCCGGGCGCCCCGTGGGGTGGGTTTGTGCTCCTTGGGGCTCAATTCGCCCGAGCTCAGAATTTGTGCGAGTGCCTGCTGGTTTGGCGGCTCGTTTCCGTTCCCGAAGGCCGCCAGGGTGGCGACGCTGATCGCACCGCTGGCCTGGAGCCGCAGTTGCAGATTGCGGCCATTCAGCAGTGGATCGAGTCCCTGCACCGGAATCGGCAGCAGCAGCAGGGTGGTGGGGGACCCCGGGCGCAATGTCCAGCGTTTCGGCAGGTTGGGGTTGCGTTGGCGAAGCAGCAGTTCCGTGGCCACCCGGCTTCCAGGGCCTGCGTAGGTGAAGCCGTCCTGGCGCATCCGCTCCGGCAGGGGCAGGAAGGGCGCCTGGGGTTCGCGTCCGTCCGTGGACTGGGAGAGCGCGGTGGAGCCACTCAAGAGCGAGAGCTCAACCGCTTGCTCGCCTCTGGGTTGGGCCACCACCGCCAGCCAGATGGTCGAGTCCGGTTGCTCTGGGGTGCCCGCATAGACGTGGTGGCTGAAGAGGTCGAAGCGACCGTTCAACGGCAGATCCAGGTGGGCGTCGCGGTGCCTCGGGTCGGCGAAGGTCGAGAGCAGGATCCCTGGCCCACTGATCAACTCGGGATTGTTGTCATTGAGCATCAACACCGCATCGAGGCTCCCCGGCAGAGGGCGGATCTGTTGCGGGCGAAGGATGGGTGCCGCTTGGGGGCTTGCCGCCAGGAGGACAGGAAGCATCGAAGGAGTCCTCAGGCGGTGGGTTTCTTGGGCTTGGCAGGCGCAGGCGCTGGTTTGCGCACCAGGTTTTTGGAGATCTCCCCCGCCATGGCCCGGATCAAGTTGGTGGAGCGCGGGTCGTTGAACGGCCCCTTGACCATGAAGGCGGCCACGGCCCGTTTGCCGTCGGGCAATTCGATCAGGCCCGCATCGGCGTAGGCAATGCCGATGTCACCGGTCTTGTTGTAGACGGTCACCCCGTGGGCCATCAGCTCGCTGTCGGGGGTCGCCGAATCTCCCCCAAGGCCCATCAACATCCCAAGGGGCAAGAGGGTGTTGGTGCGGGAGCGGCCCATGACCTCGCGGAAGAGATCGCGGGCCCGCGGGCTGAGTTTTTCGCCCGTATCCACCAGGGCGATGGAGCGGGCGAGGTCGTATGCGCTGGTGGTGTTGGTGCCGTCGAGGTCCGGTAGCCAGTTGTTGACGACGGTGCTGCTGAGCCCCAGGGCCTGGAAGCGGGCGTTGATGACAGCTTTGCCGCCCACGCGTTTGATCAAGAGGTTGGTTGCCGTGTTGTCACTGACGCGGATCATTTCGTTGGCCGCTTCCCAGAAGGGAAAGGTCGTGCCGACGGGCTTGTTCGCCATCCAGCCCGCGCCGCCACCGACCACCTCTTTGGTCATCGGTAGCCGTTCGTCCCAGCGCAGTTTCCCGGCATCAAGATCCTCAAGAGCCACCAGCAGGATTGGGGTCTTGATGGAGCTGGCGGCGGGCAGGGGCCGTTGGGGGGCGAGCTCGGCAAAGCGGCCGTCATCGAGCACCAGTAGATAGCCGCTGACGGTCAGGTCCTTGTATTGCGCGGCGAGTTGGGCCCAGCGCTTGCTCAGGGCGGTCAGCTCGAGCCTTGGCTCGAAGCGGCCGAGATCCAGGCCGCGCGGAAGCGGCCGTCCTGGGGGCGCGAGCAGCGATTGGGGCTTGGCGACTTGGGCCGCCCCTTGCCCCAGTTTTGGAGCCAGCAGTTTCAGGCCGGTTCCGGCAATCACCCCCAGCCCCAGCCCCATCACCAGGAGACGGAGGACCAAGCGCAGCGGTGCTCCCCAGCTGGAGCGATTTGAACGTTGTGACCGACCTGCGCCCACGGAAGCGATCGAAGCTTGGGCTCAGACGTTAGGGGCAGTCTCGCTGTGATGCCCAGCGCAATTGACGCACCATTCCTCGCAGCAGAGCGACTTCCTCGTCGCGGATCTCAGCCCGTTGCAGCAGGGCACGCAGCTTGGCCATGCGCGCCTGGGCGGTATGGGGATAAAGGAAGCCCACCTCCAGCAGGAGTTCTTCCGCATCGCTGAGTGCGGCCTCCAGTTGCTCCCGCTGGCAGGGCTCCGGCTGGGGGGCGGTGGGTGCGGGGCAGCGCCGCAGTTCGTGCAGGCAGACCGCAACGGCATGGGAGAGGTTCATCGAGGCGTAGGCCTCGCTGGTCTCCAGGCGCAGGATTCGCCCAGCCTGCAGCAGTTCTGCATTGCTCAGGCCGCGGTCTTCTCGGCCAAAGACCAGTGCCGCTGGGGCGGAGGGGGCATCCGTCTCTGAGGCCTGCAGCCAGGAGAGGGCTTCTGCGGGACCGTTCAGGGGCAAGGCCTCCTCCTCGATGCGGCCGCTGGTGGCCACCACGCGGCGGCAATCGGCAAGGGCGGCCTCAAGGGTGGGGAAGAGTTGGGCCTGCTCCAGCAGTGCCTCGCCATGCACGGCCATCAGACGGGCCTCATTGCCCAGGTGATCGCAGCGGGGGGCGACCAGGCGCAGTTCATCCACGGAGAAATTGGCGCAGAGGCGGGCGACGCTGCCCACATTCAGTGGGCCCGCCGGCTCCACCAGCACCACCGCCAGGCTCACGAGAGGCTGTGGAGGTAGGCCAGGAGATCCGCCATGGCTTGGGGTTCCGGTTGGAAGCGCGGCATGGGCGGCGTTCGTCCGCTGACCACCTGCTGAATCAACTGGCGATTGTTCTTGCGGTTATCCACCTTGTGGAGGTTGGGCCCCACCAAGCCCTGGGCGGCAATGCCATGGCAGCCAGCGCAGTTCAGTAAAAACAGCTGCTCGCCCTGTTCGGCGGAGCCGCTGAGCTGGAGGGTGGTTCGGGTGTAGGGGTCGCTGCGGGCAGCCGGGATCACGACCACCAGCATCACGATCGTCACGCAGATCGCCGTCAATAGAACCAGCGCCGAGATCAGGCCCCGCTGGGGTTGCTGCGCGGGGGTGGGGGTCTCTACGGTCACGGTTGATGGAGATCGTTCACGAACCCAGCCATGGGCGTGGGAGAATTGTGCAACCAAAGCTGGTTGCTCCGTCCATGATCGAACCCCTGCTCTGCGGCATCGTGCTCGGTCTGATTCCCGTGACCTTGCTGGGTCTGTTCGTGGCCGCCTGGAACCAATACCGCCGCGGCAGCGCCCTGGGCGGCTGATCTCAAGAGCGAGCGAGCACCAGAAGGCCGCAGCTGCCGTAGTGCTTTTGCTTCTCGACCACCCAACCCGCCGGGATCTCCGGCGGGTTTTTTGTTGCGTGCTCCAGCAGCACAAGGGCCTGTGGATGGAGCCAATCTCCGGCGGCCAGGCGCTCAAGCAACGCGCCATAGAGGCCAGCGGCATAGGGCGGATCGGCATAGACCAGATCAAAGCTCTCCCCTTGGGCTGATCCCAGCCAACGGATCGCCTCCTGTTGGATCACCTGGACCGACGGTCTCGGTTGCAGGCTGGAGGCCACCAGCTCCAGGTTGCTGCGGGCCGTGGCGCCGACGCGACGGTCCTGTTCCACCGCTACCACCTTGGATGCACCGCGCAACAGCGCTTCGCAGCCCATCACTCCGCTCCCGCAGAAGAGATCAAGCCAGTGGGCTCCAGGGAGCTCGGTCGCCAGCATGTTCATGACGGCTAGGCGCACCCGAGAGGCCGTGGGGCGAGCGATGTCTCCAGGGGGACTCAGCAGTTTGCGTCCGCCACTGAGTCGCAGGCTCATGCCTGTTCCTCGACCCAGTGCAGCCAGCGGCGAAGCAGCTGCTCACCCGCTTCTGAGGATTTTTCAGGGTGGAACTGGCAGGCTGCGACGCTGCCTTGCCAGACGGCTGCGGTGACGTCCTGGCCGGCAAAGGACACCGAGGCGGTGATGCAGCTCGGATCCTTGGGCTGGGCTGCAAAGGAGTGGACGAAATAGACCCAGCTGTCTGGCGCTCCCTCGGGCAGTAGCGGGGAGGGCGTTCCGGGAATCAGGGCTTCCCAGCCCATGTGGGGGATGGGATGACCCGGAACCTTTGGCAGCGCTGCGATGTGACCTGCGAGCAGTCCAAGGCCGGAGGCTGAACCCTCATCACTGCTCTCAAAGAGCAGTTGCAAGCCCAGGCAGATCCCCAGGAGGGGGCGCCCTGCATTGCACCAGGCCTTGATCGCGGGCACGAGCCCGGAGGCATGGAGACGCTCCATGGCCGGGTCGAAGGCCCCCACCCCGGGCAGGACCAGGGCCTGGCAGTCCTCCAGGGCTTCGGCCTGCTGCAGGATCCGCACTTCACAGCCCAGGCGCTCTAGAGCCCGCTGCACGGAATGCAGGTTGCCCATCCCGTAGTCGATCAGGCCGATGCGCG
>NZ_ADXM01000069.1:0-23083 GCF_000179255.1 Synechococcus sp. CB0205 | reverse complement strand
CCCTGGAGCCCTTGGTGCTGAATCTGGGGCGCCCGTCGCACCGGCCATCCCCCATCTCCAGCTCAACCCGTCGCCCGCGCGCTGCCTCAGCGGCGGACGGGCGATGGATCCCGAGCGGGTGCAAGCCCTCTGGGGCTGGGGGGAGCGCTGGGGCCGCGGCTTGGCCCGCTCCGGCCAACCGGTGTTGCTCAGCGAGTGTGTGCCTGGGGGGACGACCACCGCCCTGGCGGTCCTGGAGGCCCTGGGGATTCCCTCCATGGGCTTAGTCAGTGGCAGCGTTCGCCAGCCGGATCACCAGCTCAAGGCGCGCTTGGTTCAACGGGGATTGGCGGCTGCTCAATTGGCTGCGGATGCCAGCCCTCAGGCGGTGTTGGCTGCGGTGGGTGACCCGATGCAGGTGGTTGCGGCGGCCCTGCTGAAGCAGGCGGCCTTGGCGGGAACGCCGTTGCTCTTGGCGGGCGGCAGTCAGATGGCGGCTGTCCTGGCCCTGGCCTTGGCGGCGTGTACACCGCCTGAGCGCCAGCAGCTCTGCCAGCAGGCGGCGGTGGTGACCACCGCCTGGGTGGCCCATGAGGTGGCCAGCGATTTCCCGGGGCTGATGCTGCAACTGGCCCAGCGCTTTGCGGTGCAGCCGCTGGCCTTTGCCACGGGCCTGCGCTTCACGGAGAGCCGCTGCCCGGAGTTGCTCGATTACGAGCGCGGCTACGTCAAAGAGGGAGTTGGCGCTGGGGGCTTGGCCGCCCTCTGGCAGCTCAGCGGGCGTTCGCTGCAGGCGCTCCAGGAGGCCTGTGAGCAGGCCTGTGACCAGCTGCAGCACCCGGCCTAGCCTGCGCTTGTGACTTCCCGCCGCCACGCTCTGCAACTGATGGCTTCAGTGGCGGCCCTGGGCGCGGCTGCCGGCTGTGCACCGGCGCGCACCGGCCAGCCGCAGCTGTTGAGCGTGAAAGGGGACTTGCCCAAGGCCTGGCTGCAGGAGCTGCCGTCGCCCTGGCAGCCCCGTGCCCTGGAGAGCCCGGAGCAGCTCCTGAGCCTGGTGGATCGCTCCGCCTTGCAGGAGCAGCCCCTGGCGGGGGCTGCCTTGTTGGCCCTCGGAGACGGCTGGGCCCAGCAGCTCGATCGCGCCCGGCTCCAGCCCCTCGAGGCTCCGGCTCTGCTCGAGCAGCTGGCGCCTATGGCCCAGGCCCCCAGTCGGTTATTTGCGGCTGAGGGCGCTGTTCCCCTGGCTTTCCCGTGGGCCTTTGGCACCTGGTTGTTGGTGCTGCGCAGTCGCCCGGACCTCTGGCGGCAGCGCGAGTTGGGTTGGTCGCTGCTGCTCGATCCCAGCCTTCGCGGCAAGGTCGTGCTGCCCTCCAGTCCGCGGGTGGTGATCGAGCTGGCCCTGCGTCAGTTGGGTCTCTCCAGCGGCGATCCCAAGGCCCTGAGCAACCCAGCGCTGCCGCAGCAGCTGTCCCATTTGGTGGGGCAGGCGTTGGCGCTGGATGAGCGCGATGGCCTGAATCTGCTGTTAGCCGGTGAGGCGGATGCGGCGGTGGTTCCCAGCCATCGGGCGATTCCCCTGCTGAAGAAAGATCCGCGGCTCTCGGCTTTCCTGCCGGAGTCCGGCTCTCCGCTCTGGTGGCAGCTGCTGCTCCGTCTGCCTCCCCAGGACACTGCGGGGGTGGATCCGCCGCTTCCCCTGGAGTGGGTGCGCGATGGCCTCAGTCTGCCCCTGATGGATCGCCTGTTGGCGGCGGGTTGGGTGCCCCCGCTTCCCCGTCAGCGCTTGGAGCCTGTGCTGCAGCGCTGGCCTGAGCGACTGCGGCCTTTGTTGCTCCCCAGTGAGGCGGTGCTGCAACGCTGCAACAACTTGCCGGTGTTCACGCCCGCGGAGCGCAGCCGCTGGCAGACCCTGTGGGATCAGGCCCTCAGCCGCTAACCCCAGAGCCTGCGCCGGGGTGCGGCCGCCAGGCGTTGATGGGTTTCAGCCAAGAGTTCAGGAATGGGGAGCTGATGGGGACAGCGGGGTAGGCACTCGCCACAGCCTTCGCAGGCGGAGGCATTCACGCTCTCCCACCAGTGCCCTGCTCTTCCGATCAGGTTGTAGCGCTCCTGGGCGAAGGCGCTGAGGCCATGGCCGAGGTCCAGGTTGCGCAGGCGCAGCAGCTCGGGGATCGGCACCTCGTTGGGGCAGGGCAGGCAGGCCCGGCACTGCTGGCAGGCGGTCTCAGCCAGTCGACCCTGGCCGGCCTGCCAGGCCCGCTCCAGGGCTTGGTGATGGCTCGGTTCCAGACCAATCTCCTTGTCCACCATGAGGCGTTGGGCCAGGGCCAGGTCGCTGGCTTGGGCGGCCCCCAGGGTCAAGCAGGAGATGCCCGCATCGAGCAGGAAGCGATAGGCCAACTCCAGGGGCTCAAAGGGATCGCAGTCGGCGCGCAGTTGCTCAGGCGGGGCGTAGAGCCGGCCCCCCTTATCGGCTGGCGAGATGGCCAGAACCCCAATTCCCTCCCGCAGGGCCGCCTGGGCCAGGGGCAGTCGGGTTTGATCGAACCAATGGAGGTGCAGGCTGCAAAAGCTGAAGCGGGCAGAGGCGAGGGCGGCCTCAATCAGCGAGAGCTCGCCATGGCTCGAGAACCCCACCTGGGTGACGAGTCCCTCCCCCAGGGCCCACTGCAGCAGATCCGCTCCGGCCCCCTCGAGGGCCCAATCCAGGTGCTCCCTGCGGTTGAGGCCATGGACCGCAAGGTTGTCCAGCTGTTGCACTCCCAGGCGTTGCAGGATCCCGCGGAGCTGCATCTGTCCCTCCTCCAGGCTGATCCCCGGCAGCAGCTTGCTGGTGAGCACCAGCTCCCCAGGGGGGCGTGCACGCAGGGCCTGGCCCAGGAAGGCTTCTGCGGGGCCGTAGGCCGGGGCGGTCTCAATGTGATTGATGCCTGCGGCCAGGGCGGCATCGAGCACCTCCGCCATCTGCTGCGGGCTGCTGGTGGCCCGCATCGTGCCCAGGCAGAACGGGGAGACCCGTGGTCCTTGGCCAAAGGGGCGGCGCTTAGCCAGGGTCTTCCTCCGCCTCCGTCTGGGCTTGGTTGATGTGCCTCACGAGCTCGGCGGGACTGATGCCATCGATGAAGCGGCGGAAATCGGCGGCATCTTCCGCATCGGCCTCAGCATCCACGGGGATGGAGGCATCAGCGACGACCTCCTCCAGCATCCAGATCCCACTGCCGGTGCGGACGGCCAGGGCAATGGCGTCGCTGGGTCTGGCGTCGAGCTCCAGCTCCTCGTCGCCCTCGGTCCGCAGTTTCAGCACGGCACGAAAGGTGCTGTCTTCGATGGCGTGGACGATCACCTTGGTCAGCTCCAGCCCCCCGGCCTGCAGCAGTTCCACCATCAGGTCATGGCTCAGGGGCCTGGGCGGGGTCTGGTCGCTGAGCCCGGTCATGATGTTTTGGGCTTGGGCCTGGTCGATCCAGATGGGCACCTGACGCCGCCCGGATGGATCGCGGAGCAGCACGATCGGACTTCGACTGGCGGCGTCGAGGGCAATGCCGGCCACTCGCATTTCGACCATGGCTTGCCCGCTTTCCCTTCTGCCCGATTATGGCCAGTGTTGATCGGGCCACCGCATGTTCACTGGGCTGGTTCAGGCCACCGGAGAGCTGCAGCGCTGCAGCGGCGGTTTGCGGCTGCGCATCCCTCGGGGCTCTGAGCTCGATCCGGCCCAGCTGGCCCTCGGGGACAGCGTGGCGGTTGATGGGGTCTGCCTGACGGTGACCGAGCGCTCCGCCAGTGGGTTCTCGGCCGATGTCAGTGAGGAGACCCTCAGCCGCACCACCCTCTCGGCCAAGGCCGACCGTGGGGGCTGGGTCAACCTGGAGCCGGCCCTACGTCTTCAGGATCGACTGGGCGGCCATTTGGTCAGCGGCCACGTCGACGGCTTGGGCGAGGTGGTGGGGGTGGAGCAGCAAAGCGCCTCTTGGAAGCTCACGCTGCGTTGGCAGGATCCCTCTTTCGGTCGCTATATCTGCGTGAAGGCCAGCGTTGCTGTCGATGGCATCAGCCTGACGGTCGCGGGCTGCAGTCAGGACGGGGCTGAGTTTTGGATCGCTGTGATCCCCCACACCTGGGGCACGACGACCCTGCAGCATCTGCAGCGCGGCATGGCGGTGAATCTGGAGGCAGACCTGCTGGCGAAGTACACCGAACGCTTGTTGCAACACGGGACGGCGTCGACGGCTCCGATCAGTGATGCCTGGTTGAAGGAGCACGGCTGGAGCTGACAACACCAGATGCCATGCCTACGTTCCGGGGGCTCGTGTTCCTGCTGAACACTTCATGGCTTCTGACGACAATTCCGGTCTGATGGTGGGCGCCCTGCGCAGCTTCACCGTGGCCGAGGGCATCCTGCTGCTGGTGCTGGGTGTTCTTGCCCTGATCTTCCCGATGATTGCCTCCGCCTGGGTGACGGTGGTGGTAGCCCTGGCTTTTTTGGTCGGCGGGATCATCGGCTGGGTGAACAGCCTCAACCGCTCGAGGCAACTGAGCCAATGGCACTGCTTCTGGCGCCTCGTGGTCTCGACCCTGTTTGTGGTCACCGGGGCTTGGATCATCCAGCAGTTCAGTGCTGGGGTTGAACCGGCTGCCGCTCAAGTGGCGGCGTTGGCCTTCGCCATCGGCATCGTCTTTTTGGTGGAGGGTGCGGTGGCCAGCATCGTTTCCCTGTCCCATCGGGAGATGGCTGGGTGGGGCTGGGGTTTGGCCAATGGCATCGTCACCTTGATCCTTGGCCTGATCATCGTGTCGATGAAGGGCCTGGGTCTGCTGAGCGTGATCGGCATCCTGGTGGGGATCAGCTTCCTCTTCAGCGGCATTGACCTTCTGGTCTTCAGTGCCGCGTTCCACGGTCCGGACGAGCGCTGAATCGCGCAGGGGATCTCCCTTAGAGGGCTTCGTTTGCGCTGCCGTCCTGTTCCAGGGGCAGTAGCCAAATGGAGCCCGTTTCTTTGTGGACTTCGATCTTGAACTCCTGGCCGGGCTCTAGCCCCATGCGCCTGGTGTAGGCGTTGCCGATCAGGAGGTTGCCGTTGCCATGGACCTTGGTGCGGAATTCCGCTTGCCGCCCCTTGGTGCCGCTGCCACCGCCGCTTTGGCTGGGGAGCTTGTAGCCCTTGGCTTCCACCAGGGCGCGATAGAAGCTTTTTTTGAGAAGACGGCCACTGGGACCGACATAGCCGCAGGCCCGAGCGATCTGATCTTCAGGCCGATTGCTGAGCGAACGGGCTTTGTCCAGTAGCGCCTTGCCTTCCAGCATCTGGGTCGGCTTGGTTGTCTTCTCTTCGACGAACACCGCTGCAGTGGGTCGCTGGCGGCCCGATTGTGCCGATCACTTGCAATGCTTCGCAAGGGCAACTTGCAAGAACTGTGATCAAACAGCTGCTCTACAGCAGATAAAGGATTCCGTAGAGCACCACCCAGATCCCATCGACGAAGTGCCAATAAAGCTCGGCGGCCTCCAGGGGAAAGAGGTTGTCAGAGCTGACGCGGCCCCCTTCACGGCACTGCCACCAGACGATCAGGATCATCAAGCCGCCCAAGGTGACGTGCAGGCCGTGGAAGCCCGTGATGGCGTAGAAGGTGCTGGCAAAGAGGTTGTCGGTCAGACCAAAGGGCAGCTCGAAGTACTCCTTCATCTGACCGGCCAGAAAGGCAAAACCCAGGGCGGCACTGATCAAAAGCCAGCGTTGGCAGAGGGCTTTTTGGTTGCGCTTCAGCGCTGCGCCAGCCCGGTGGAAGGTGAAGCTGCTGATCAGCAGCAACAGGGTGTTGATGGTGGGTAGCACCATCTCCAATTCGTAGGTCGCCCCGGATGGCAGGGGGTTAACGGCTCGGAAGGTCAGATAGGCGGCAAAGAAACCGGCGAAGGTCATGCCATCGGCCACCAGGAAGGTTGCGAGGCCGAACATCCGGAAGTCGCCGTGGTGCTCCTGGTGCTCGGTGCCCTGTTCTTGGTTGAGGGATTCGCTTGTGCTCAGGCTTGTCATGGCATTCAGGAGCGCTGGTCAGAGTTGCCGAGCTTCCACAGCTCAGAGCCCGAGGTGGCGGCCAATGGCAGTTCGCCGGCGGGGGTGCCATAGCCGTAGGGCTCTTTCACCAAGGGGGCCTCGCCCTTCCAGTTCTCCACCGGTGGAGGGGAGCTGGTGAGCCATTCGGGGGTTAGGGCATTCCAGGGGTTGTCTCCGGCTGGTGCGCCGTTGAAGGCACTCATGACGACGTTCAGCAGGAAGGGCAGGGTGCTGATGGCCATCAGCAGCGCCCCAACACTGCTGAGCTGGTTGATCAGTTCAAATTGAGGGTCGTATTCGGCAACGCGGCGCGGCATGCCATTGAGGCCAAGCCAGTGTTGCGGAGCGAAGCAGAGGTTGAAGCCGACAAAGGTCAAGAGAAAGTGCAGCCGTCCCAGGTCCTCGTTGAGCAATCGGCCGGTCACCTTTGGATACCAGTGGTAGATCGAGGCAAAGATCACAAACACCGTGCCGCCGTAGACGATGTAGTGGAAGTGGGCGACGACGAAGTAGGTGTCGTGCACGTGAATGTCGAAGGGGACCTGGGCGAGGGCGACGCCCGTGATTCCCCCGAAGACAAAGTTGATGATGAAGCCGCAGGAGAAGAGCATCGCGCTGTTGAGAGCAATGCGGCCTCCCCACATGGTGGCGAGCCAGTTGAAGAACTTGATCCCTGTCGGGACGGCGATAAAGGAGGTGGCGATGGTGAAAAACAGCCGCATCCAGGGAGGCGTGCCGCTGGTGAACATGTGGTGGGCCCAGACGATCAGGCCCAAGACGACGATGCCCATGATCGAATACACCATCGTTGTGTATCCGAAGAGCGGCTTGCGGCAATGGATCGGCAGGATTTCGCTCACCAGGCCAAAGGCCGGCAGCACCATGATGTAAACCGCGGGGTGGGAATAGAACCAAAACAGGTGCTGATAAACCACCGCATTGCCGCCCAGGCTTGGGTTGAAAAAGCCGGTGTGGGCAATGATGTCGAAGCTCAGTAGCACCAGCGTCCCGGCCAGGACGGGGGTGGAGAGCACCACCAAGATGCTGGTGCCGAGCATCGCCCAGCAGTACATCGGGAGCTGCATCAGCTTGAGCCCCGGTCGCCGCAGTTTGAGGATGGTGGCGATGAAGTTGATCCCGCCAAAGATGGAGCTGCCGCCCAGCAACAGCACGCTCAAAATCCAGATGATCTGACCGGTGGCCGGGGTCGTGATGCTCAGGGGTGGGTAGGCGGTCCAGCCCGACTGGGCAGCGCTGGCAATGAAGTAACTGCTGATCAGGAGCAACCCGGCTGGAGGGATCAGCCAAAACGCCACCGCGTTCAGTCTTGGGAACGCCATGTCGCGCGCTCCCACATAGAAGGGAATCAGGTAATTGCCAAAGGCACCATTCACCACCGGGACGATCCAGAGAAAGATCATCACCGTCCCGTGCAGGGTCAGGACTTCGTTGTAGGTCTCCCTGGGAAGGAAGTCCGAAATCGGGGTCAGCAGTTCGGTTCGAATCGCTCCAGCGAGGGCGCCACCGATCAGATAAAAAATGAAGCCACAAACCAGATACTGCAGCCCGATCACCTTGTGGTCGGTGCTGAAACTCAGGTAGCGCAGCCAGCCTTGGGGTTGCAGCGGCGTGCGGTGCTCAGGGGTCAGGCTGATGGTCATGACTGCACCGGGGTTTGTGGGGCTGCGCTGGCAATCGGACTGTTCTGGTTGACCCAGGCCTCGAAGGTCTCGGGTTCATCCACGATCACGGTCGAGCGCATTCCGCCGTGGTACGGGCCGCAGAGCTCTGCGCAGACGATCGGATAACGGCCAGCTCTCGTTGCGGTGAAACTCAAGAGTGTGGGCTGACCGGGGATGACGTCTTGCTTCAGGCGGAATTCGGGGACCCAGAAGGCATGGATGACGTCATTGGCCTTCATGCGTAATGCCACCGGCTGCCCCATGGGCACATGCAGCTCGCCGCTCGTGATCTCAGCCCCCGGGTAGTGAAAGATGAACGCGAACTGCATGGCCGTCACGTCGATCGGCAGTGGGGCTAGGGCGTCGTCGCTCTCCAGGCTCACGGGGCTGATGCCGCCCCAGGTGCGGGACTCCTCCATCTCCCCGCCCATGGCATGCATGCTGTGGTCATTGAGCGGAGTCATGCCGCCCATCCGGTCGTAGATGTCGTAGCTGTAGATGCCGACAAACAAGACCACCACGGCGGGAATGGCGGTCCACAGGATCTCTAGAGGGAGGTTCCCCTCGACGGCTTCGCCATCACCGCTCTCGCCTGGCTTGCGCCGGAACTTCACCAGGCTGTAGAGGATCAGCCCGACAATCCCGACGAACAGGATGGTCCCAATGCTGAAGAGCACCTTGAAGAGCTCGTCATAAACAGGCGCGTTGGCGCTGGCGTCAACCGGCAGGAGGTTGACGTTCTGCCCGATCCAGAGGCCCATCAACACCAGGGCCATTCCGGTGATCAGGGTGAGGATTGCGGGTGGTATCCGCATCGTCCTGAAATCAATCGAGGTCAGCCTATGGAGGCTTGCTCGTCGACGTGTTGTTCGTGGTTGTTTGCAGCAATCCGCCGCTTCTTGGTGAGGGAACGCTCACCCATTGATCACTGTTGGTGTCGCTTTTGGGTGGCGCGTGACGGACGTCTGCGAAGCCGGTGTGACGTCATTAGGTTGACGCCAACCGCCCTTCTCCAGCAGAGATGTTCGGCGCCATGCAGCCCAACAAACGAGACGGCCTCGCCGCACTCTGCGCCCACTTGTTGGTCGCACTGATTGCGCTGGTGGTCATCGGCGGGGCGACGCGTGTGATGGAGGCAGGTCTGGCTTGCCCAGACTGGCCCCTTTGCTACGGCTCCCTCTTGCCGGGGCGCCAGATGAACCTGCAGGTCTTCCTGGAGTGGTTCCATCGCCTGGATGCCTTTGTCGTCGGTGTGGGCCTTCTGGTTCTCACCTCGGTCAGTTGGTGGTGGAGGCGGGAGTTGCCCAAGGGCTTCCCCCTCCTGGCCAGCCTGAGCCTGGTGCTGGTGGCTGTTCAGGCGGGCTTGGGTGCCCTAACGGTGACCCTGCTGTTGCCATTCCCTGTGGTGACGGCTCACCTGCTCACCGCCCTGGTGTTGGTTGCTCTGCTGAGCGGTTTGAGTGAGTTGCTGAGGGCCGGCTCCCTGGCCTCGTCGTCAGGACGCTCTCTGTTCTGGGCTGGCCTCACCGCAGTCCTGGCGACTGCGGTGTTGGTGCAGTGCCTCTTGGGCGGACTCATGGCCAGTCAGTGGGCTGCAGGCCGGTGCCTGAGCGCTGGGGAGGGCTGCTCTTGGCTCTTGATGCACCGCCTGGGTGCTCGGCCAGTGGGTCTGCTGGTGCTCCTGGGTTCGGGACTGCTGCTTTGGAAGCGTCCGGCTGAGCGCCCCTTTGCCTTGGCTGCGGCACTGCTGGTTCTGCTTCAGATCGCCCTGGGCGTGCTGAGTTTGCGTCTCAGCCTGTCCGTTCCAGCGGTGACCGTGGCACATCAGCTGGGCGCTGCTCTGTTGGTGGCCGTTCTGGCGGCCTTGACCGTTCGTAGTTGGCCGGAGGTGCTTCGTGGTTAATGCCTTGCCCCTGACCCGCGAGGAGATCGTTCCCTCCAGGAAGCGGCTGAAGTTGCCCCCCTGGCTGGAGATCGCCAAGCCCCGTTTGATCCCCCTGTTGCTGGCGACCACCCTTGGCGGGATGGCGATGTCGGAAGGCTGGCCCCTGCCTCCTTTCCGCCTGGCCTGCACCTTGGGTGGTGGCGCCTTGGCCGCCGCAGCGGCTGGGGTCCTGAATTGCCTGTGGGAGCAAGAGCTCGATGGCCGCATGCAGCGAACCAGCGGCCGTGCACTCCCCTCTGGTCGCCTCTCGATCACGACGGCTTTCGCCATTGCCGTCACCCTCACGCTGACGGCGGCGACCCTGCTGGTCGGCGGGGTGAATTGTCTGGCCGCCAGCCTGTCGCTGCTGGGTCTCTGTAGTTACGTCCTGCTCTACACGGTGCTTCTGAAGCCCCGCACCACCCAGAACATCGTGATCGGTGGTGTGGCTGGAGCCATTCCTCCCCTGGTCGGTGCCGCCGCGGCAACGGGCCATCTGGGCCTGGGGAGTTGGTGGTTGTTTGCCCTGGTGATGCTGTGGACGCCAGCCCATTTCTGGGCCCTCGCTCTGCTGCTGAAGGAGGACTACCGCGCCGTCGGGATCCCCATGCTCCCGGTGGTGAAGGGCAGTGGTGCCACCGCTGAGGCCATTCGTTGGTACGCCCTGGCGACGGTGGTGCTGAGCCTGGTGGGTGTCTGGGCCTTGCCCGGTGGGGGGTTGCTCTACGGGCTCCTGCTGCTCCCCTTCAATGCCCGGCTCTTGCAGATGACCTGGAATTTGCACAAAGACCCGGATGATCTGCAGAGGGCCAAGGGGTTGTTTCGCTGGTCGATCTTCTATCTCTTTGGCGTCTGTCTGCTGCTGCTGATGGCTCGGATGCCGGCAGGGGAGCAGTTTTCGCAGCAGGGCTTTGCCCTGCTGGGTTGGAGTGGGTCCGGCAACGCAGGTTTCACCCTGGTGGCATCGCTGGTGAGCGGCGCTTTCTAGAGTCGATTTCTCTAGTGCTCCAGCGAGGTCGGCGGCGGTGACTCATCCAGTGATTGATCTGGAGAACGTCTCCAAGCGCTACGGAAAAGGTGAGAAGGCCGTTGATGCCTTGAACGGCCTGAATCTTCAGGTCCCTGGTGGCAGTTTGTTCGGCTTGTTGGGTCCCAACGGGGCGGGCAAAACAACGACCCTGCGCATCCTTGCCACCCTGTTGGCCCCGTCCAGCGGCCGTGTCCAGGTGGCGGGTCTCGACGCGCTCACAGACCCCCGCGGCGTCCGCGAGCGTTTGGGTTATGTGGCCCAAGAGGTTGCCCTCGACAAGATTCTCAGCGGCCGTGAGCTGCTCCAGTTGCAGGGCGACCTGTATCACCTGGCCCGTTCAGCTAGGGACCAGCGCATTGCTGAACTGATTGATCTGCTGGGGATGGCCGACTGGATTGACCGCCGCAGCGGCACCTACTCCGGTGGGATGCGCCGGCGTTTGGATTTGGCCTCCGGTCTGCTGCACCGTCCGGATGTCTTGGTGCTCGATGAGCCCACCGTTGGTCTGGATATCGAGAGTCGCGCTGCCATTTGGACCGTGCTGCGCCAACTGCGCGACCAGGGCACCACGGTGCTGCTGAGCAGTCACTACCTCGAGGAGGTCGATGCCCTGGCGGATCAGCTGGCGATCATTGAGGACGGTCGGGTGATTGCTGCGGGCCCCCCTCCGAACTCAAGGCGGCCCTCGGCGGTGACCGCGTCACCCTGCGGGTGAGGGAGTTCAGCGATGAACCCGAGGCCCTAAGGGTGCAGCAGCTGCTGCAGGCCTGTCCGGGGGTGCGGCAGGTGGTGGTCAACCGAGCCCAGGGCTTCTCCTTGAATTTGGTGGTTGAACACGACGGGGTGGTGGAGCAGTTGCGCCGTCAGCTGGCTGAAGCCCAGCTCCCTGTTTTTGCCCTTGCCCAAAGCCGCCCCAGCCTGGATGACGTCTACCTCCAGGCCACGGGTCGGACCTTGATGGATGCCGAGCTGGCGGTGGCCGGTGTCCGTGATGCCAAGGCGGAGCGCAAGCAGTCCATGCGTTGACCGTGGCTTTGGTTCGGGATTTCCCATGGATGGACTTTTCTGTTATTTGAGATGACCAGCGCTTCCTCTTCTTTGCTCAGCCCGGCCCCCAGCGCCAGCGCCCCGCGGTCAGCCCTGGCTGACCTGACGCAGGAGACCCTGGCGTTGACCCGCCGTCTGTTCTTGCAGCTGGCGCGCCGTCCGTCGACCCTGGTGGCGGGGGTCCTGCAACCCCTGATTTGGCTGGTTCTCTTTGGGGCCCTCTTTGCCAATGCCCCTGAGGGTCTGCTGCCCGAGGGCATGAGTTACGGCCGCTTCCTCGGTGCCGGCGTGATTGTCTTCACGGCCTTCAGCGCTGCCTTGAATGCGGGCTTGCCGGTGATGTTCGATCGGGAGTTTGGTTTCCTCAATCGCCTGTTGGTGGCCCCGTTGCGCTCCCGCAGCTCGATTGTCCTGGCCTCGGTGCTCTACATCACGGCCCTGAGCCTGGTGCAGAGCGTCGCGATCATGGCCACCGCCTGGGTCTTGGGGTACGGCTGGCCCGGCGGTTCTGGGTTGCTCCTGGTGCTGCTGACCCTGTTGCTGTTGGTCTTCGCAGTGACGGGCCTGAGCTTGGGGTTGGCCTTCGCACTCCCAGGTCACATCGAGCTGATCGCCGTGATCTTTGTGGCCAATTTGCCCCTGCTGTTTGCCAGCACGGCCCTGGCTCCGATTTCCTTTATGCCGGCCTGGTTGGGCTGGCTAGCGGCCGTAAATCCCCTTACCTTCGCGATTGAGCCGATTCGCGCCGCTTACGCCGGTCATTTCTCCCTCTCAGCTGTGGTGTTGCATGCCCCCTATGGGGACCTCAGCGCTGCCGCTTGTTTAGGGGTTCTGGCCGCTTTGGCGTTGGGTTTGTTTCTGCTGATCCGCCCTCTGCTGGATCGCAAGCTCGCCTGATCTTTTCCCGCAGCGATCGTGCCCCAGCGCCCTTCTCCTCCGCCGTCACCGCAAGCCCGCCGCCAGGCCCACGTTTTGGCCCTGCGCCAGGCCTTGTCCGAGCGTGATCGCTCGAGCGTGGATGGGTTGCTCGGCCAGTGGGTCCATCGCAACGGGGTCGATGCCCTTGAACCCCTGCTTCAGGAGTTGGAAGCCGAGGATTCAGAAGGACTCCACTGGTGGCGAACTCCTCAGGCTGAGCCCGAGCCCCTCGTCGTTGAGGTGCAAGAGGAGATGCCACCTGAACCTCAACCTGAAGTCGAGCCGGAACCCGAACCTGAGCCCGAACCGGTTGTGATGGCTGAGCCTGAACCTGTAGCGGCTCCGGTTCCGATCCCTCAAACGGCGTTCAAGCCCGTCGTGCATCGTCGAGCCGCTGCGTCACGCCCTGCTCCGGCCCCCAGCCATCCCGCCTTGGCGGAATTGCGTGCTTGGCTTCCCGGTTCAGAAGACTCCCGTGCTGCCTGATCCCTCGTTGCTCCGTGGCGGGCTGATCGTCTCGGTTCAGGCCCCTGAGGGCTCACCGATGCGGGACCCGCAGGTGATTGCGGCCATGGCTGAGGCCAGCCTCAACAACGGCGCGGTGGGTGTCCGCCTGGAGAGTCCTCAACACATTGGGGCGGTGCGCCGCCGCTGCCCGGAGGCTTTGATTATTGGCCTCTGGAAGCGCACGTTCCCCGATAGTTCCGTCTACATCACCCCCGGCTGGGAAGAGATTCAGGCGGTTTGGGCCGCCGGTGCCGATGTCATCGCCCTGGATGCCACTGATCGGGTTCGCCCCGCTGGGGCCCTCTTGCCCAATTTGGTGCAGCGCGCCAAGCAGGAGCTTGGAGCCTGCTTGATGGCGGATGTCGACAGTCTGGAGAACGGGTTGCGCGCCGCGGAGCTCGGCTGTGATTGGGTTGGCACAACCCTCTACGGCTACACCGAGTCCACCGCCTCCCTCAAGCCTCCCGCTTGGACTCTGTTGCGTCCACTGCGCGAGCAGCTCCCGGGTCCGGTGATGCTGATCTGTGAGGGTGGAATCGCCTCAGCCCAGCAGGCCAGACAGGCCCTTGATGGGGGTTCCGATGCGGTGGTGGTGGGGACGGCGATTACCGGCGTGGATCTGCAGGTGGCGGCCTATCGCCGGGCCCTGGAGTCCTAGCGGTCCAAAAGCTTTCTGAAGGAGCAGGACCTGCAGCCCAGGCGAGTTCAAACTGAGCGTGTCTCGGTTGTCTCGAATGGGAGGAAAGTCGATGGGCTCCCAGCGTGGGCTGCCGTTTTTTTCAGTGGTGGTGGGCGTGACGCTCTTGGCCACACCCATAGCGGGCTTGCCCTTAGCTGAGCTCGAAGCGCTGAACCGGGAGCTGGGCCGCCTGTGCCGCAACCCACCCCCGGAAGCCCTTGCCGTCTGCCGGATTCACGCCCGCTTGATTCGGGTGATGTAGGCCGAGGCCGGCATCACATCATGCCGGGCATGCCCATTCCACCCATACCGCCCATGCCACCCATGGGATCCATGCCGCCACCGCCCGGTGCGGCTGCGGCAGCCGGCTCGGGTTTGTCAGCGATCACCGCCTCGGTGGTCAGCAGCAGGGAAGCAATCGAGACGGCGTCCTGAAGGGCCAGGCGGACCACCTTGGCTGCATCAAGAATGCCTGCGGTGAGCAGGTTTTCGTAGGTGCCGGTCGCGGCATTGAAGCCGTTCCCAGTGGAGGCCACTTGGTCCGCCACAACGTTGGGGTCATAGCCCGCGTTGGCTGCAATCTGATGCAGGGGCGCAGAGAGAGCGCGCTGCACGATCTCAACACCGGTGCGCTCGTCGCCCTCCAGCTGGGCAGCTAGGCCATCGAGGTCGGCGGCGAGCTGGACCAGGGTGCTGCCACCGCCGGCGACGATGCCCTCTTCCACCGCGGCGCGGGTGGCGTTGAGGGCGTCTTCGATTCGCAGTTTGCGGTTGCGCAGCTCGGTTTCGGTGGGAGCACCCACCTTGATCACGGCAACGCCACCGGCCAGCTTGGCGATGCGCTCGGTGAGCTTCTCGCGGTCGTACTCCGAGTCGGTGTTCTCGAGCTCGCGCTTGATGGCGGCGACACGGTCGCGGACGGCAGCCTGGTGAGCGTCACTGGCCACGATGGTGGTGTCGTCCTTGCTGATCGTGATCCGGCGCATGCTGCCGAGATCCTCCAGACCCACTTGATCGAGGGCCATGGCACGGTCCTCGCTGATCAAGGTGGCACCCGTGAGGATGGCGATGTCCTGGAGCATGGCCTTGCGGCGATCGCCAAAGCCAGGGGCGCGGACGGCGGCCACCTGCAGAACCCCGCGGTTCTTGTTGACCACCAGGGTGGCCAGGGCTTCACCCTCGACTTCCTCCGAGAGGATCACCAGGGGCTTGCCAGCTTTCGACACGGCCTCCAGAACGGGAACGAGGTCGTTGATGGCACTGATCTTGCGGTCGGTGACCAGCAGCAGCGCATCTTCGAATTCGCAGACGCGACGGTCGTTGTCGGTGACGAAGTAGGGGGAGCTGTAGCCCCGATCGAAGGCCATGCCTTCGGTGATTTCCAGTTCGGTGGCGAGGCTCTTGCTCTCCTCGACGGTGATCACGCCATCGACGCTCACCTTCTCCATCGCCTCGCTGACCATCCGGCCGACTTCCTCATCGCCACCGGAGCTGACGGTGGCGACCTGGCCGATGGATTCGCCGGCAACGGGGGTGGAACGCTGCTGGATGCCCGCCACGACTTGAGCGGTGGCCTTCTCCATGCCGCGGCGCAGGCTCACGGGGCTGGCGCCAGCGGCGACGTTGCGTAGACCTTCGCGGGTCATGGCCTGGGCCAGGACGGTGGCGGTGGTGGTGCCATCACCGGCCTGGTCCTTGGTTTTGGTCGCGACCTGCAGCAGGAGCTTGGCGCCGAGGTTCTCGAAGGGGTCTTCCAGTTCGATGTCCCGGGCGATGGTCACGCCGTCGTTGACGACATCGGGAGCCCCGAACTTCTTCTCAAGAACGACGTTGCGGCCCTTGGGTCCGATGGTGACCTTGACCGCATCGGCGAGGGCATTGACGCCGCGCTCGAGATAGGCGCGGGATTCATCGGAGAAGGAGAGCAGCTTGGCCATCGCGGAGGCTGATCGCGCTGTAGTGGCCACAGGCTCCCATGCAGAGGTGGCCCTTGGCTTGTGGGGAAAGCCGAATGGATCGCAGCTCACCCCTATCGCC
Organism: Synechococcus sp. CB0205; assembly: GCF_000179255.1. Classification (NCBI taxonomy): domain Bacteria; kingdom Bacillati; phylum Cyanobacteriota; class Cyanophyceae; order Synechococcales; family Synechococcaceae; genus Synechococcus; species Synechococcus sp. CB0205. The sequence continues at coordinate 7,224 of NZ_ADXM01000069.1, read as the reverse complement.
CGCTCGATCTGCTCGATAGGGTTCGCGCCATGGAGGAGAGCATCAGCGACACCCTCGTCCAGGGCCTGGCCGATCCAACGGCCGGCAGCAACGTGATGGCGTTTCTGATCGTGGCCGGCCTGGGCTTGGGAATGGCCTTGATCTATGTGCCCCTGCGGGTCTTTTTGACCGTGACCGCCCGCAGTCGCCGGCTACGCCTGCTGCAGCGCATCCGACGACTGCGGGAGGAACTCACGCAACCGGTGGAGGGCTAGACCTCAGCGCATCACCATGCCGCCATCGACCTGCAGGACCTGGCCGGTCATGTAGGAAGCGGCGGGATCGGCCGCGAGGAAGCGAACGGCGCTGGCGACCTCGGTGGGTTGCCCCATCCGTCCCAGGGGAATGGCCTTGAGGATCGGCTCCCTGTCGAGCTCCGCGGTCATGTCGCTCTCGATGAAGCCAGGGGCCACAGCGTTCACGGTGACCCCGCGGCTCGCGAATTCCGCAGCGCTGCTGCGGGTCAGGCCAATCACACCAGCTTTGGCGGCGCTGTAGTTGGCCTGGCCGGGGTTGCCCATCAGTCCCACCACCGAGGTGATGTTGATGATCCGGCCGCTTCTGGCCTTCAACATCGCCCTGCTGACGGCTCGGGTGCAGAGGAAGACGCCGCTGAGGTTCAGGTCGATCACGCTCTGCCAATCGGCGCTCTTCATGCGCATCAGCAGGCCGTCACGGGTGATGCCCGCGTTGTTGACCAGCACGTCCAGGCGTCCTTCCTTCTCCAGGACGGCTTTGACCATGGTCTCCACCTGCTCTTCCTCGGCCACGTTGGCCTGGTGGGACCAGGCTTGGCCGCCTGCCGCCTGAATCTCAGCGACCACAGCCTCAGCCGCGGCGGGGGAGCTGGCGTAGTTCACCACCACCGTTGCGCCGGCCTGGGCCAGCTCGCGGGCAATGGAGGCCCCGATGCCTCGGCTGGCTCCGGTCACCAGAGCAACCTGACCGGCCAGGGGGGTGCTGTCCGCCATGGAGAACGCTGAAAGTCGGACCAGGCTAGGCGGGCATGATTTTGACTTCAGCCAAGGCGGGGCCAAGCAGTTCCCCAAAGCGCTGCAACTGGCGTTTGCTGCCCATGACCACCAGCAACTGACCGGGACCCAGGCGGACATCACCGCCGGGGTTGGCGATGAGTGGCTCCGGCGCTCCGGTGCTGAGTTGGCTGGCCGCGGGGTTTCGGATCGCCAGGACCAGGGCACCACTGCGGCGTCCCAACTGCAGTTCCGAGAGACTGGCGCCGTTGAGGTCGCCGAGATCCTCGGGATGCTCGCTCAGCAGAAATTCGTCCACCTCACACTCGCTGCCGGCCAGCAGGTCCATGAAGGTCACCGCCAGGGGCCTCAGGGCGGTGGCGGCCATGGCACGACCGCCGGCCACATAGGGGCTCACCACCTGGTCAGCTCCGGCTAAACGCAGTTTCCCTTCCGCTTCTTCGCTGTCGGAGCGGGCAATCAGCCGGGCGCTCGGCGCCAATCCCCGGGCGCTGAGGATCACGTAGAGGTTGGACGCGTTGCTCGGCAGGGCGGCGACCAGTGCTCGGCAGCGGTGGATGCCAGCCTCCTCCAGAGTTTCATCGAGGGTGGCGTCTCCCTGAAGGACCGTCAGGCCTCGCTGCTGTGCTTCCTCAATGCGGTCGCTGTCGTTTTCGACCACCAACAGTTGGACGTTTTCTCCATTCAGTTGATCCGCGATTTCGCGGCCCATCCGGCCGTAGCCGCAGAGTATGACGTGCTGATTCATCGATCGCTGCAGCTGTTGGCGGTAGCGCCGCTGGCGGATGCGGCGAAAGTAGCCGGAGTTGGTTAATTCCAGCAGTTTCTGGATGGTTTGCTGGACCACCACCAGGCCGCCCACCAACAGCAGCGCCGTGACGATGCGGCCGCCGGTGTGGATCAGCTGGGTGTGCTCATCGCTAAACCCCAGGGTGCTGAGGGTGATCAGCACCATCCAGTAGCAATCACCCCAGTCCCAGCCCTCCGCCAGTCGGTAGCCAACGGCGCCGGCATTGACGACCGTGGCCAGGGCCAGGATCGGGCCGGCCCACGGGCGCTTGGCCACTTGCGTGCGAATGGGGCTGAGGAGGCCGCGGCGGCGCGGCAGTGAACGGGGTCGCTGCCGCATCGGTGTCATCCCAAGCCGAGGGCTTTTAAGACCTCAGGGGTGCCCAGCTGCTCAAGGGCTCCGGCTTGCCCCACCGCTTGCACGCCCTCCCGTTGTGGCAGGGAGGCGGGGTCCTGGCCGAGGGCCACTAGAGGCATGCCACTGAGCAGGGCCAGTTGGCTGGTGATGGGGTCACTGCTGAGGACCACATCACAGCTGGCCAGTTGCGCGGCCCGCTGCAGCAGATTGGCGCCACCGGCCTGGATGACCCGCAGGTCCGGCAGCTTGCTGCGGATGGCCTCGGGCAGCGCTCGCCAGTGGTCGGCGGGCCAGTCCTGGCGGTTCCCTGACGGGGCAAGCAACAGGGCGGGTCCCTGGCCACTGGGCATGGACGCTGCGGCTTGCTCCAGGGCTCCTTTGGGCAAGGACAGGCGGAATTGGCTGGCGTTGAGGGTGACGCCGAGGGGGCGAAGGAAGGCGGCCAGCGCTTGGGCCCCCCAGCCGGCTTCAGGGGTGACGGTTGACGTGGCCGAGAACCCAGCGGCGGCGACGCGATTGGGGATGTGACTCATCGACAGCATCAGATCAACCTGGCGGCCGCTGGCGAGGTTGATGCAGGCCTGAAAGTCGGGCTCGCGCACGTTGCCCAGGAGGTTGGCCCAGTCGGCGAGGCTCGGCCCGTCATCAAAGGCGAAGGGAATCACCTTCTCCACCGCCGGCAGCAGGGACCAGGCGGCTGCCGCCGCGGGGGAGCAGGCCACCTGCACCTGGGCCTTGAGGTCTTCAGCGACCTGCGCTGCGGCCGGAATGGCCTGCAGCTGTGCACTGACACCACCCGGCACCAAAAAGAGGACTCGCATGGTTGCGGGGGTGTGCAGCAGATCGCTGGCTGATTGTATGTAGGTCGGATTACTTAGTCCTCAGGAGCGCGCGATGCATCTGCTGATTGCCTGTGCCGGTAGCGGTCGGCGGATGGGTGCGGAGCGCAACAAGCTGCTTCTGGAGGTCAGCGGCCGGCCTGTGTTGGCCTGGACTCTCGATGCGGCCCTAGCCTCCGAGAGTGTGCGCTGGATCGGCGTGGTCGGCCAGGAGATCGACCGGCCGGACATCGAAGCCCTGCTGAAGGCGGCCAACCCAGGGATCCCGGTCCAGTGGATTCAGGGTGGGGACACCCGCCAGGATTCGGTCTGCAACGGCCTGGCTGCGCTGCCGCCGGACGCTCAATCGGTTCTGATCCATGACGGAGCCCGCTGCTTGGTCGATCCAGCTCTGATCGATCGCTGTTCCGCGGCTGTTGAGGCTGGCGCTGCTGTGATTGCTGCCGCACCGGTCACCGACACGATCAAGCGGGTCGATGGCGACGGCGTGATCCAAGACACCCCGGATCGCTCCGTTCTCTGGGGCGCCCAAACCCCCCAGGGGTTTCCGGTCGAGCAGTTGCGCCAGGCCCATGCCCAGGCGCGCGGGGAGGGTTGGAGTGTCACCGATGACGCCTCCCTGTTTGAACGGCTGGGTTGGCCCGTGCGGGTGATGGAGTCCTCCCCCTCCAACATCAAGATCACCACGCCCTTCGATCTGACGATTGCTGAGGCGGTGCTCTCGGGTCGCTAGAGCAGCAGCAGTTGGCCGCGCTCGCCGTCCAGACGGGCCCTGCGGCCGATGGGAATGGCGGCGTTGCCGCAGCGATGGCCAAAAGGCAGGTCGGCAATCACTGGAATGCCGAGGTCGCCGCAGCGCTCCTGAAGCACCGCCTGCAGACCAAAGGAGTGCTGGGGATCACGGGCGTCATCCTCATCCCCCTCGCAGTCGCTGAAGCTGCCAAAGCCCAGCCCCGCGATCTGCTGGAGAGCCCCACTGAGGCGCCAGTGGGAGAGCATCCGATCGATTCGATAGGGGGCCTCGCCGATGTCTTCGAACAGCAGGATCGCTCCACTCAGGTCGGGGAGGTGAGGCGTCCCCAGCAGGTGCGTCGCCACCGTGAGATTGCCGGCGAGGCAGGGACCCTCGGCTTGGCCCAGGTTCCAGACCGTCCCTTGCAGGGGCGGTAGAGCCTCGCCAAAGAGCAGAGCCCGTAGCCGCTCTTGGCTCCACTCCGGTTCGGCCCCCAAGGTGGTGACCATGGGCCCATGGATGCCCCCGGGTAGGCCAGCGGCCTGCCGCGCCCAGAGCAGGGAGGTGACATCGGAGAAGCCCAGCAGCCAGTGCTCCTCAGCCGCAAGGGGCCGCTCCAGTAGTCGTGCAGAGCCCCAGCCACCGCGCATGCACGCCACCAATGGCGCATTGGGTTGGAGGTCCTCCAGGCGTTCGGGGTCCGTGCCGGCGTAGTAGCCCCAGTGCCGCTGCAGGTTGCGATGGGGTTCCACCTCCAGTCCCCAGCGCTCAAGGACAACGATTCCCGCCTCCAGGCGGCTGATGGCATCGCCCTGGAGCGCGGAGCTGGCGGCGGCTAGTTGGACGCGATCGCCGGCTTGGAGCGGGCGGGGCCAGGGGCGCGCGTTCATGCCCAGATCCGTCCGATGGCTAGGCCGAGCAGCAGGAGTGCGCCGAGCAGCACCTGATGTTTGAAGTGGCGGCCATAGGCCGAGCGCGGCAGCTGCGGTTGCCGTAAGGCCAAGGCTTCCTTGAGCTGCCCAAGGACGACCACCAGCCAGATCAGCCAGAACACGGGCTGAACCCCCTGCAGGGCCGAGGCCATCGCCAGCAACACTCCAGCGCTGGCGTAGCAGAGGGCCACGGCCAGGGGGGCCTGCTCCCCAAGGCTCAGCGCGCTGCTGCGTACGCCCACCAGGCGGTCATCCTCCCGGTCGGACATGGCGTAAACCGTGTCAAAGCCAAAGGTCCACAGCAGGGTCGCCAGCCAGAGGCAGAGCAGGGGCCATCCCCCCTGGAGGCTGCCGCGGGAGGCCGCCCAGGGGATCAGCACAGCAAAGCCCCAGCAGAGGGCCAGGACCGCCTGCGGGTAGGCAAACCAGCGCTTCGCTGAGGGGTAGAGCAGGACCGGCGGCAGAGCGGCGATGGCCAGTTGGAAGCAAAGGGTTCTGTTGGCTTCTGGCAGCCCCCAGAGCACAACGGCAAGAGCAGCGATCAGGCAGAACAGCAGCAGCACAACGGCCCCCGGAACACCGATCTGGCCGCTGGCAAGCGGCCGTTGGCGGGTTCGCTCCACCTGGGGATCAATCCGCCGATCCCAGAGGTCATTGGCGACACAGCCCGCACCGCTGACGGCCAGGCCGCCAATGACGATGGCCGCCAGCAGGTGGAGGCTGGGGGGAGCCTGGCCCTCCAGGAAGAGACTCCAGCCGGCAGGGATCAACAAGATCAGGCGTCCGCTGGGCTTGTCCCAGCGCAGTAGACCCAGCCAAGCCCGGAGCAGCGATCCAAGGCCCTTGCTGTCGGCAGCCACGTTCAGCAGGGGAAAAGTGCCCGCACCCTAGGGCTGAGGGGCGGTGCCAAAGTGTCTCAGCTCCAGGGATTGGACCGTGAGTGAGCCCCGCAGTGGTGCCCTACGGCCGGTGGCCGGCATCGATATCGGCACCAACTCGATTCACCTCTTGATCGCCAGCGTCGATCCGGAGCTGCGCAGCTTCTCGGTCCTGCTAACTGAAAAATCAACGACCCGCCTGGGGGAGCGCGATCCCGTCAGTGGCGATCTCTCGCCTGAGGCGATTGAGCGGGCCTTCACGACCCTGCGCCACTGCCGTGAGCTGGCGGCCAGCCATGGCGTGGATCCCGGGGACGTCGTCACGGCGGCCACCAGTGCCGTTCGTGAAGCACCCAATGGTCGGGAGTTTCTGCAATCGATCCAAGAGCAGCTGGGCCTCGCGGTTGATCTGGTGAGCGGCCCTGAAGAGGCGCGCTTGATCTATCTGGGCGTCCTCTCGGGGATGTCCTTTGGCGAGAAGCCCCACGTGATCATCGACATCGGTGGTGGCTCCACCGAGTTGGTGCTGGCCGATGCTTCGGACTCCCATGCCCTCACCAGCACCCGGATTGGTGCGGTCAGGCTGCAGCGGGATTTCGTCCAGGACGACCCGATCCCGGCTAAGCGGGTCACCTTCCTGCGGGCCTTCATCCAGGGGGCGCTGGAGCCTGCGGTGCTCAAGGTCCGCCAAGGTTTGAAGCGGCTCGGTGATCAGCCGGTGATGGTCGCCACCAGTGGAACAGCGATGGCGATCGCTGCGATGGCCGCTGCGGATGAGGCGCGTCCGCCCCTGCGCATGCAGGGCTACCGGGTCTCGCGGCAAAAACTCGATCAGATCGTCGAACGCCTCTTGGGGATGACGCCTGCGGAGCGCAAGGCTCACCCGGCCCTGAATGAACGCCGCGCGGAAATCATCGTTCCTGGCGCCCTGATCTTGCAGACGGCGATGGGGATGATCGGGGCGGAGGAGCTGGTGATCAGCGAACGGGCCCTGCGGGAGGGCTTGATTGTTGATTGGATGCTGCGCAACGACTTGATCGTTGATCGCTTCGCTTTTCAAAGCAGTATTCGTCAACGCACGGTGCTGCATCAGGCCCAGCGTTATGGGGTGGATGTGCCCCGCTCTGAGCGGGTCGCTGCGCTAGCCATACGTCTCTACGACCAAAGCCACGGCCTGCTGCATCAAGACGATGGCCAGGGGCGTCAGTTGCTGTGGGCCGCGGCGATGCTGCACAGCTGCGGACAGCACATCAATGTCGGTGCCTATCACAAACACACCTGGTATCTGATTCGCCACGGTGACCTCCTGGGCTATTCCGAGAGCGAGCAGCTCATGGTGGCGGCTATTGCCCGTTACCACCGCCGCTCCCTGCCGAAAAAACGCCATGAGTCCTGGCAACTCATAGAAGGCCGGGAACAGCGCCGCACGGTCTCAGCGATGGCCTTGCTGCTGCGTCTGGCGGTGGCGATGGATCGCCGTCCCCAGAAGGTGATTGCCGATTGTGTTCTGCAGGCCAACACTGAGAACGGTATTGCGATCCAGTTGTTGCCGCTGACGGCTGAGGTGGATCTCAACCTGGAGCGTTGGAGTCTGCGCTCCTGCGAGAGCTATGTCGAAGAAGCGCTCGGCATGACCTTGCGGGTGAGTTAGCTCCAACACTGCA
>NZ_ADXM01000070.1:0-60284 GCF_000179255.1 Synechococcus sp. CB0205 | reverse complement strand
TTATAGCGCCGGAGATGGGGGCGAAGTATCAGCTCAGGAATTCAATGACCTACGTGTAATATCTGGGAACCTCTCTTCATATTTAGCACCTGACACGGCCACCTACTACCAGCAGATCTTTGACAACGTCGTCCTTGGCTCTGTAGCCAACGAATACTACACAGGCGGTCGTCTTAAGGCTGATCACTTGGGAGACCTACATGCTGGATCGTCTTCCACTCAGCTTGACCGGTTGATTGGGAAATGGTTCTTGGGTTCTGACCTGCCTAATCCCACTTTCCCGGGGGATGTAGCTAATAACATACGCGATACCACTGTTGCTTATGCTGAAGGTCTAGGTCCTCTCTTTGAAGGAGATATTGACTTTTCTGTTGTCAATCAGGGGAGGCTCGGTGATTGTTGGTTTGTAGCAGCTTCTGCGTCGATTGCTGAATTTAGACACGACACAATCAGGAACTTGTTTATTGATAATGGAGATGGCACATATGGAGTTCGATTCTGGGAACTTCCTGCGGATCGAAGTCTGCCATTAGATAATAGAGAGGCTGGCCAGCATTGGGTTACTGTGAATCGTCAAGTGCCTGTTAAAGATGATGGTCATCGTGATCAAATAGCAGGAATGAAGTCTACGCATTCCGGAAGTCTGACCGATCAACTATGGCCTTCGCTGCTTGAAAAGGCTGCTGCACAAGCATCGGAACTTAAAATATTTTCAAACTACAGAGGACTTCACAGAGCTCTCAACTCTTATGTCTCAATGAATGGGGGAATGGGAGAGGCGCTGGCAATGCTTGAGCCGAGCGCCGTTATCTATGGCTTCAACCGAGATGAACAGGATGTCTATGCTAACGCTGTTTATAATTCTCCGTTCGAATGGCAGCAGTATCTCTCTGGTTATCAATCAGCAAAAAACTCGGGAAATGGGCCTGCAATTGTTATAAGCATGAGCTGGGCGGACGCCTCCCTTGATCCTCTTCCTCAAGACGCAGTTGGTTTTACCTTCAGGAGCAAGCATGCTTATGGAGTAGTTGGATACAACCAGCAAGCGAGCGATTTTACTATCTATAACCCATGGGGAATCTCTCTCCCGGGCGCTAAAAATATCTCTCCGTTCAAGGTGAATTCGTCTGACCTGTACAGAAAGTTCCTCTCTCTGCCTGTCAGTGCGGAGGATCCAAATGGATTTGCCTACAGTGTTGTTTGATCGTATTCTCCACTTTCTCTGAAGATTCTTTCTTCAGTGATCGCCTTGAGCGTTGTTAATACACGTAATCTAGTTGCTAGCACACTCTAGCTTTTCATTCAAAACCCTATTCTTTATTGAATCCAGAGGTGCGGGTGGCAAACTGTTTGGCTTTTCCCAATTACGGCTAGCTTTTAATCCCTAGCTGCTTTTGCCGCAACTTTGCGAACTCCTATCCCACACCTACCAGGACGCCACTTACCCCCATAGGGGTCTCCGACCAAGCACCCGAAGACAGACAAAAAAGAGACGGGTGCCACCCCGCCTCATGAAACTGTTCCCTTGCGCCCGCCCCAACGGTCGTGAACATGTGATCCGGCAGCCGCTTCGGCAGTGATGTGCCGTTTCTAACTTGCTGAACGTTTTGTTCGCGACAACTGACCTTTCGGTCCTGTCTAGATCCCTGCTTCACCGATCCGATCCAATAAGTGCGCGATTTTGAGCTTTGGCCTTGACGCCACCCGGCGAACTGGTCTGAGTTAGGCGTTGGTTATGGCGCTTTGAAGCTCGCTGAGCCTTGATGGAACCAAGAAGACCAGCGTCTTCGCATGGGTTCTCAGGCTGCTTCAGCAGCCTTTTTCATGCCTTCTGGAGCTGGAGCGAAGCAAGCGGTCTCAGGCTTCTTTCCACTGGACCTTGAATCTTTATCGATTCAGGTGAATCGCTTCTGCTTTGGAGGCGTTCGGCTGGTTCCGACGTGTCAGTGTCTGTCTTCGGTCTGCAGCGGGTTGGTCTGGCCGTCGTTTTCCATTGGCTCCATTGAGGTCTGTACTTCCTTGCCAGCTTTTCGGAGCTTGCCTTTCGCTTCTGTCGAGTTGGGTTAGACGGCGGTTAGCGAGAATCAACCCAACTTCGACCCAACTCGGTTGGGTTGAGGGTCTTTGAAGCGAGTTGGTTCACGACTTGTGAACTACCCATTCCAACTCATTCCAACTTTTCTGACCCACCTAAACCCAGGCGCAGCAACGACAGTGCACTTCCAGGACATCATCCAGACCCTGAACCGTTTCTGGGCCGAGCGGGGTTGCCTGATCCTTCAGCCCTACGACACGGAGAAGGGTGCCGGAACGATGAGCCCCCACACGGTGTTGCGGGCCATCGGGCCGGAGCCCTGGGCGGTGGCCTATCCCGAGCCCTGTCGCCGTCCCACCGATGGCCGCTATGGCGATAATCCCAACCGAGCGCAGCACTACTTCCAGTACCAGGTGCTGATCAAACCCAGCCCGGATGCGATCCAGGAGACCTACCTCGCCTCGCTGGAGGCCCTGGGGATTCGCGCCAAGGAGCACGACATCCGCTTTGTGGAGGACAACTGGGAGTCCCCCACCCTGGGCGCCTGGGGTGTGGGCTGGGAGGTCTGGCTCGATGGCATGGAGGTGACCCAGTTCACCTACTTCCAGCAGTGCGGTGGCATCGACTGCCGGCCGGTGTCGATTGAGATCACCTATGGCCTGGAGCGTCTGGCCATGTATCTACAGGACGTCGAGAGCATCTGGGATCTCTCCTGGGACGGCAACCGCTCCTACGGCGACATCTGGTTGCCGTTTGAGAAGGGCCAGTGCACCTACAACTTTGAGGCCTCCAATCCCGAGCGCCTTAAGCAGCTGTTCGCGATCTATGAGGCCGAGGCCGCGGACCTGGTGGCCAAGAAGCTGCCGGCTCCGGCCCTGGACTTTGTGCTGAAGTGCAGCCACACCTTCAACCTGCTGGAGGCCCGCGGCGTGATCTCGGTGACGGAGCGCACCGCCACCATCGGCCGCATCCGCAACCTGGCCCGTCAAGTTGCCGAGGCCTGGCTGGAGGAGCGCGAAGCGTTGGGGTTCCCGCTGCTTAAGCAAGAGGCGGCGGTCCCGGCCTAACTGCGGGAACGCTCCCCCCAGTCCGCCTGGGGTGATCTTTGCCGCTGTTGCTGTTGAGCGGAGCCTTGGCGTCGTTGTCGCTAGGGGTGCTGCCCCTTCCACTCGCTGCTCGAACAGCTCTGGCCGTTCTGCTGGGGTTGCTCCAGCTCGATGGCTGCAGCCGTCGGGGCTGGCCCCTGTTCAGGCGGCTGGCCCTGCTCTTGGCCTTGCTGCTTCTGGGGACCTGGGGCTGGATCGGCCGTCCCCATCCCTTGGCGGCGGACCCGGTGCATTGGATCCCGGCGGCGCAGCGTTCCGTCCCGGTTCAGCTCCAGGCCGGCCTGCTCCAGGACACGCGTCCCATGGGCGAGGGCTGTGCGGTGTTGGCGGAGCTGCCGCAGGGGCGGCTGCGTTTGCGCTTTCTGGACTGCCCGCAGCTCCAGCAGGGCTGGCGGCTGCAACTTGAGGGAAGCCTGCAGCGCTTGCGTTCGGGACCGCACCCCCTGCTGCCTGGGGCGGCGGAGCGTTTGGCCGGCAAAGGGGTCTGGAGTGAACTCCAGGTCGAGCGCTGGAGCCTGATCGCCCGCCCGCCCACACCCCTGGCGGATCTGCGACGACGGATTGCGGCGGAACTGCGGCGGGTTGGCGGAGAGCAACCGGGGGGGCTGCTGGCGGCGTTGGTCCTGGGGCAGGCGATGGTCCCCTTGCCGCTGAGGGTGAAGGAGGCCTTCCGCGCGGCGGGACTCTCCCATGCCCTGGCCGCCAGTGGGTTTCACCTGAGCGTTCTGTTGGGGGCGGTGCTGCTGCTGACGCGCCGTGCTTCAGCGCTGGTGCGCTGGCCGGCGGCCTTCGGGGCGATGGCGCTGTTTGGCCTGCTGGCCGGTGGTCAGGCCTCGGTCGTCCGGGCCCTGTTGATGGGGGCGATGGCGTTTGTCCTGAAGGAGAGCGGCCGGCGTTCGCGGCCCTTGGCTTTATTGCTGGTCTGCCTGCTGTTGATGCTGCTTTGGCGCCCCAGCTGGCTGCTGGACGTGGGCTTTCAGCTGAGCGCGGCGGCCACGGCAGGTTTGATCCTCTCGGCCGGACCGTTGGAGGAGCGGTTAGGCCTTTGGCTCCCGAGCTGGGCCGCCGGCGCAATGGCGATTCCCCTGGCCGCCTCGCTCTGGACCCTGCCGCTGCAGCTGCTGCACTTCGGCGTGGTGCCCAGTTACGCCGTCCTGGCCAATGTCCTGGCCGCTCCGCTGCTGACGCCCCTGACCTTGGGGGCCATGGTGATGGCCCTGACGGCGGTGCTTCTGCCGCCGCTGCTCACGGCCATGGCATTCCTGCTGGTGCCGCTGGCCCAGCTGTTGCTGGCCCTGGTGCAGCTGATGGCGCGCTTGCCGCTGGCCCAGTTGCCGATCGGCCGGCTCGGACCGCTGTTGCTGTTGCTCGCTTTGGCGGGACTGCTGCCGTGGTGGCTGCCGGCGCCACGCCGCTGGCGCCTGGCGGTCTTGCCGCTGCTGCCGCTGGCCCTCGGCCTGCGCCTCTGGCAGCAGTGCCGAGACCAGTTGCTGCTGGTGCGTCAGGCCCCGCGTCAGTGGATCGTTGCGCGCCACCAGGGCCGGGCAGGCCTGGTGAGCCTGAAGGCCGACGCCAGCAGTTGCCGCCGCGCGGAGCAACTAGCCCAGGGACTGGGGATTGCCCGCTTCGATTGGCTGCTCCTGTTGGATCCGCTGCCGGCCGAGTCCAAGGGCTGTTGGTCGCGTCTGGCGCTGACAACCGTCGATCGGCTCTTGCCGCAGCAGCGCCTCAGGAGTCCGGGCTTGGAGGTGAGCCGCCTCAGCGCCGATAGCCAGGGCCTTCTGCTGAGCGCTGGGCGGGAGCGTTGGCAGGTGCTGCCCGATCGGCAGGCCTGGTGGAGCTGGCGTCGCCAGGGCCGCGGCGGCGGCTCGCTTTGGCTGGGTTTTGTGCCAACGGCGCGCGAGCGAAGGGAGCTCCAACAGCGCCGGGGGCTTACGGCCTGGTGGCCCCCTGCCGGTTCCACCAGCGGATGGCACCAGAGCTGAGCTGGCGGCTTGATCCGTACACTGGCCGGGTCGCCTGGAGAGGTGGCTGAGTGGTCGAAAGCGAACGACTCGAAATCGTTTGAAGGGCAACCTTCCGTGGGTTCGAATCCCACCCTCTCCGTTGTTATCGATCAGCTGTGGAAGACCAGGACCAGCCCTTGGCTGACCTGGTGAAATTCCCGTTCTTCGCGGCTCAGATCGAGTCCGACCTGGAGACCCTCCTTGAGGGCGTTGTCATAGGGGGGGGCGTCGGCGCCTGGCCAGCGGTCCAGAGGGCGGCGATTCCCACCGAGGTGGCGTGCCAGCTAAAGCAATCGGTTGTGCCAATGGAGGGAGTCTTCAGCTCGTCTTCCAGCAGCTCGCGGATGGCCATGGCTCAGGAACAGTCCTCTCAGCATTCAGAGTTCGCCGTTCGCCGGCAATCAGCTGAGAGGTTTCGTGACCTGACGGGCAATCAAACTTCAAGGGAACGCCCCTAGGCTTCGGCCCATGCTTGCTGGAATTGGGCCGATCGCCCTGGTGCACGAGTGGTTCACCCCCCGGTCGGTGGGCGGCTCTGAACTGGTGGTGCAGGAGCTCGATGCACTGCTGCAGCAGCCCCAACTGTTTGCCCTGGTGGATGGGGAGAGTCGTCGCCGCGGCAGTTGGCTCGCCGGTCGCTCGATCACCAGCTCCTTTGTGCAGCGCCTGCCCTTTGGGGTCAGTCACGTTCAGCAGTACCTGCCGTTGCTGCCGATGGCGATTGAGCAGCTCGATCTGACGGGTTACCCCCTGGTGCTCAGCAGCAGCCATCTGGTGGCCAAGGGTGTGCTGACCGGTCCGGATCAGTGCCATCTGAGCTATGTCCATACCCCCGTGCGCTACGCCTGGGATCAGATGCACGCCTACCTGCGCAAGTCCGCCCTGGCCCGGCGTGGTCTGGGGCCCTTGATTCGCGCGCAGCTGCATCAACTGCGTCAGTGGGATGTCCTGAGCGGCCAGCGCCCGGATCAGCTGCTGGCGAACTCCCGCTTTACGGCCTCGCGCATCCGCCGCTACTGGGGCCGCGAGTCCACCGTGGTGCACCCCCCGGTGGAGGTTGATCGTTTCCGTTGGGATCAACCCCGAGATGACGTCTACCTCTGCCTGTGCCGGCTGGTTCCCTACAAGCGTGTGGATCTGGTGGTCGAGGCCTTCAACCGCACCGGGCTCCCCTTGGTGGTGATCGGTGATGGGCCCGAGCGCGCGCGCCTGCAGGCCATGGCCGGCCCCAATGTTCGCCTGCTGGGTCGCCTTCCCCAGGACGACGTCAACGCTTGGTTGAGCCGTTGCCGCGCCTACGTCTACGCCGGCCTCGAGGACTTCGGCATCGCTCCGGTGGAGGCGATGGCGGCTGGGGCGCCGGTGATTGCCTTGGGGCAGGGGGGCCTATTGGATACGGTCCGCTGCATCCAACGCGGGGACAGCCAGCCCACGGGCCTGCTCTTCCCGGACCAGCAGGTGGCCTCGCTCGTGGCTGCCCTGGAGAGCTTTGAGCAGCGGCGGCTCTGGCAGCAACTCCCCGCTGAACGGCTCAGGCGCTGGGCGGAGGGCTTCAGCCCCCTGCGTTTCCGTGCGCGGATGGAGGCGGTGATTGAGCAGAGCTGGAACCGCCATCAACGGACGCGGCAGGAACGCAGCCGAGCCCTGCCTGTGCCTATGGCTTGAGTGACCGCGGCGGGGTGTCGCTGCGAACACTCGACTTCTTTAATGACAGCTGGAAGCTGCTCAATCACTGCGCCGTTTGTCCGCCGTTGACTCGATTCCCGCTGAATCCACGGCCAGCTCTTGGCTGAGGGCTCAGTCCAAGCGCGGACGCATCCTCAAGCGTGTCGGTGACATCAGCTTTTCGCTGTTGGTCTTGATCCTGGGTTCGCCGCTGCTGTTGCTGTTGGCCCTGCTGGTCAAGCTCAGCTCCAAGGGATCGGTCTTCTATTGCCAGCGCCGCATTGGCCGCGGCTACAAGGGGTTTGGCTGCCTGAAGTTCCGCACGATGCGCAAGGACGCCGATCGCGTCTTGGCCTCGGTCCTGGCTTCCGATCCGGTGCTGCAGGCTGAATTTGAGCGGGATTTCAAGCTCAAGAACGATCCCCGGATCACGCCCATCGGCCGTTTCCTGCGTCGCTCCAGCCTCGATGAGCTGCCGCAGTTCATCAATGTGCTCAAGGGCGAGATGAGCGTGGTGGGCCCCAGACCGATCGTTTGGGACGAGCTGGAGCGCTACGGCCGCACGATGGATGAGGTGCTGGCGGTCCGCCCGGGCCTGACCGGCCTCTGGCAGGTCTCCGGCCGCAACAACCTGCCCTACGAAACCCGGGTCAAGCTCGATCTCTTCTACGCCCGCAACCGCAATTTCTGGCTCGACCTGGGCATCGTGCTGCGCACGATTGGGGTGGTGCTTCTACCGATGGACCGCGGCGCCTACTAACAGCGCTGCCGCTAACCACAGCACCTCAAGCCGGCGGCTCAGGCCCAGGAGCCGCTCCACATCACTGGCCTCGGGGGCCGGAGCTCCCTCTGCCAGCAGCGGTTTCTGGGTCTCCCGCTCCCCGTAGCGATTGACCCCGCCCAGTTGAACGTCCAGGCAGTGGGCATAGATCGCCTGGGAGACCCCGGCATTGGGGGAGGGATCGGGCTGACCTTCCTGCAACGCCAGCTGGGCGAGGGACAGGGTCCGTCTGGCGGTGCGTCCCTGCACCAGCGGCAAGCTCAGGGCCACGAGCCGGCAGGGCGGCCAGACCAGCAGGTCATCGAGCTTGGCTCCGGCGGTGCCCAGCCAGCGCAGGCTCCCGCGGCGGTAGCCGAGCATGGAATCGAGGGTGCTGGCGGCTTTGAACCCCCAGGCGAACGCCAACGGGCCAGGACCCCCGTACGGCCAAAGGGCGACCCCGATCAACATCCAGAACAGCGGCGCGAACAGCCCATCAACGGCGTTTTCGCTGGCGGTCTCCGCGGCGGCCCGCAGGATCTCCTGGCGGCTTAACTCCGTCGTATCTCGCCCAACGATCCAACCCAAGGCCGTTCGCGCTGGCCCGAGTTCCGTGGACGTTTTGAGCGCCGCCAGGACGGCCTGCACCGCCTGCTCCAGGCTGCGGCCGGCCAGGGCGCTGGCCAGCGCGATCAGCAGCAGCGGCCAGGTCCAGGGGCGCGTCTGGCAGATCTCCTCGAGCCCCCAGCCGGCGCCGCCGCTGCCGAGCACCAACAGCAGGGTGATGCCACAGCCCGCCAGCCGCAGGCGCCTCGGGGATCCTTTGGCCCAGCTCTCCGCCAGCTGGCGCAGCCGGCTGATCCACCAGCCCATCACCACAACAGGGTGCAGGCACCAGCGGGGATCCCCCACCAGTCGGTCGAGGCCGGCCGCGGCGAGGACCAATAAAAAAGGGTGGATCCCCGAGAAGGAATCCACCCCTGAAGCGAGCAGCGTCATGGCTGCAGAGCGGCCTGAATCAGGCGGACTTCAGCCAGGAGAACATCGAGCGCAGGCCTTTGCCCACGTTCTCGATCGGGTGCTGGCTGTCGCGGTCGCGGATCTTCTGCATCTCAGGCTTACCGGCTTCGCATTCGGCCACGAAGTTGCGGGCGAAGGTGCCGTCCTGGATGTCGCCCAGGATGCGCTTCATCTCGGCCTTGGTCTCGGCGGTGATCAGGCGAGGGCCGCTGACGTAGTCGCCGTACTCGGCGGTGTTGGAGATGGAGTCGCGCATGGCGGTCAGGCCGCCCTTGACCATCAGGTCAACGATCAGCTTCACCTCGTGCAGGCACTCGAAGTAGGCCAGCTCGGGCTGGTAACCGGCTTCCACGAGGGTCTCGAAACCGGCCTTGACCAGCTCGGAGAGGCCACCGCAGAGAACGGCCTGCTCACCGAAGAGGTCGGTCTCGGTCTCTTCCTTGAAGTTGGTCTCCAGGATGCCGGCGCGGGTGCCGCCGACGCCCTTGGCGTAGGCCATGGCCAGGCCGCGGGCATTGCCGGTGGCGTCCTGGTGGATGGCGAACAGAGCAGGGACGCCCTGGCCGTTCTGGTACTCCCAACGGACGGTGTGACCGGGGCCCTTGGGGGCGATCATCACGACGTCCACGTCGGCGGGGGGCTTGATCAGCTCGAAGCGGACGTTGAAGCCGTGGGCGAAGCTCAGCACCTTGCCGGCACTGAGGTGGGGGGTGATTTCTGCGTCGTAGACGGCCTTCTGGGTCTCATCGGGCAGGAGCACCATGATCCAGTCAGCCTTGGCCGAGGCGTCGCTGACGCTCAGCACTTCCAGGCCATCGGCCTTGGCCTTCTCGGCGGAGCGGCTGCCTTCGTAGAGGCCCACCACCACGTTCACGCCGCTGTCCTTGAGGTTCAGGGCGTGGGCGTGGCCTTGGGAGCCGTAGCCAATGATGGCCACCGTTTTGCCGTTCAGCAGGCTGAGGTCGGCGTCGGTGTCGTAGTACAGCTTGGCCATCAGGGGCTTCGGTTCAGCGCTAAGCAAGGATCGAGCTTACGAAAGCGCCGGCCGGCTCCCTCAGGCTTCGTTGGGATGGGCGATCACGCGGTCGATCAGGCCGTAGTTCATGGCCTCCTCGGCACTCATGAAGTAGTCCCGGTCGGTGTCCTTCTCGATCTTCTCGACCGGTTGGCCGGTCATGCCCGCCATGCTGTTGTTGAGCATGTCCTTCATGCGCAGGATCTCCCGCGCCTCGATTTCGATGTCACTGGCCTGGCGCTGGCTGGTGCCGCCCAGGGGCTGGTGAATCATGATCCGGCTGTGGGGCAGGGCGAGCCGCTTGCCTTTGGTGCCGGCGCCGAGCAGGAAGGCACCCATCGAGGCCGCCAGGCCCACGCAGATGGTCACCACGTCACTCTTGACGTACTGGATCGTGTCGTAGATCGCCAGGCCCGCGGTCACCGAGCCACCCGGGGAGTTGATGTACAGGTAGATGGGCTTGCTGTTGTCATCGGAGTCGAGGTACAGCATTTGCGCCACCAGGCTGTTGGCGATGGCGTCGTTGACCTCAGAGCCGAGGAAGAGGATGCGCTCCACACCGAGGCGGGTGTAGATGTCGACCCAACGCTCGTACTGGCTACCGGGAAGGCGGTAAGGAACGCTCGGGGTACCGATGGGCATGGCTGGTCGGGTGAGTGAAGAACGGGGAAAGAGAAATCAGCCGATGCCGCCGGGCACGGGTGAGGGGAGGTCTTTTTGGCTCGTCAGGACCCGATCGATCAGGCCGAACTCCACCGCCTGCTCCGCGGTCAGGTAGGTCATCCGATCGGAGGCCTTGGAGAGTTCTTCGGTGCTCTTGCCGGTGTTGGCCGCGAGCATCTCGAGCATGGTGCGCTTGTTGTGCAGCACCTCCTTGGCCCGGATCTGGATGTCGCTGGCCTGGCCGCGGGCGCCGCTGCGGGGCTGGTGCAGCACGATCGAAGCGTGGGGCAGAGCAGCCCGGTGGCCCTTGGTGCCGGCGCTCAGGATCATCGCCGCGGTGCCCATCGCCTGGCCGATGCAGATGGTGTGCACCGGCGGCTTGACGTAGCGGATCGTGTCGGCGATGGCGAAGGCCTCGGTCTCAAAGCCGATGGCATCGCCTGAGTACCAGCTGGTGCCGGTGGAGTTGATGTAGAAGAAGATCGGCTTCTCCGGGTTGTCGAACTCCAGATAGAGGAGCTGGGCAATGATCAGCTCGGTGACGTCGATGCCCATCTGACGCTTGGCATCGTCATCGCTGAAGAGGGGCAAACCCAGATAGACGATCCGCTCCTTCAGCAAGAGGGAGGGAAGGTCAGGCGGTGGGGTGCGCATCACGGCCGAATCGCCGTAGTAGGGGGCTGACACCGACATCCGCGGATCCACTGCTGGCATGAAGCCGGAGCCTAGCGGGGGTTGGCGGGGTCCTGATCGCCTTTGCCGCCGCGTTTCCCGCTGGCCTTGCTGCGATTGCGTGCATTGCTACCGCTTCCCTTTGGAGGAGTGGGGCCTGCGCTCTCGGTTCCCTCCCAGCCATCGCGCTTGGCGAAGACCATCCGGCCGGTCGGGGTCTGCAGCGCGCCTGTGACGGTGACCTGGAGGCGCTCGCCGCTGAGGCCGTGGCCACCATCGACCACCACCATCGTTCCGTCCTCCAGGTAGCCCACCCCCTGGTGGGATTCCTTGCCATCGCGGACGACCTTGATGCTGAGTTCATCGCCCGGCTGCACCTCAGGGCGAAGGGCGATGACCAGTTCGCTGAGGTTCATCACCTTCAGCTCCTGCACCTCGCCGACCTTGGCGAGGTTGTAGTCGGCCGTCAGCAGGGTGCCGCCGGTGTCGGCGGTCAGCTTCAGCAGCTTGTTGTCGACACCGTTGCCCTCGTAGCGGGTGGTGTTGACCACCAGGCGACGCCCGTAACGCTCTCTCAGGTTGCTCAGCAGCTTGAGGCCGCGGCGTCCCTTGCCCCGTTTCTCGGTGTTGGAGGAGTCGGCCAGGGCCTGCAGCTCATCAATCACCGCCTGGGCCACGATCACCTGACCTTCCAAAAGCCCCGAATCAAGCAGTCCGCGGATGCGGCCATCGATGATCACGCTCGTGTCGAGGATCTTGGCGCTGGCGGGCATCAGCACCCCATCGGCCACCAGCAGGGCTTCGGTGCTGTTGGGGTTGAACAGGCGCAGCAGGGTGCGGCCATGGACCTCGGCGAGGTTGTAGCCCGAGACGCCAAAGAAGACGTTGGCGGCAATGGCCGCTAGCGGCTTCACCAGCACCAGCTCCCAAGGCAGGGAGAGGAACAGGATGGGGGAGATCAGCAGGTTGGCCACCAGCAGGCCCAGGATCAGGCCCACGGCCCGGCTCACCAGCAGATCGGTGGGCATGGTGCGCACCTGCTCCATCAGCCGGCGCCGTAGGCGCTGGAAGACAAAGCCCGCCAAGAGGCCCGCTAAGGCGCCGCCACCGCCCAGGATCCAGCTCAGCTGCTCCAGGTTCTGGATGCGGATTAACTGTTGCTCCGGCAGTAGATCCACCCCGAGCCAGCCCGCGGCGGCTCCGGAGATTACGAACAGCACCAGGATGAGGGTGTCCACCATGGCGGGTGCTGTGGCTGCCAGTCGCTCGGAAGCAGCATGCCCTATTGCGGCGGGTTTGGCCCAGGGAGGTAACCGGCCTCTCCCGCGCAGCGCCTACCTGCACATACCGTTTTGCCATCGCCGTTGCTTCTATTGCGACTTCCCGGTGGTGCCCCTGGGGGATCGAGCCGGTGGCGCGCCCGGGCAGACCGGCAGTCGCTCGATCGAGTCCTATCTGGAGCTGCTCTGCGGGGAGATTGAGGCCTCGCCGGCTGGACCGCCCCTGTCCACCATCTATGTCGGGGGCGGCACCCCATCAATGTTGACGGCCGAGCAGCTGCGGGCTGTGCTGCGGAGCTTGAAGAGGCGTTATGGCTTCGCGCCGGGGGCGGAGATCAGCCTGGAGCTGGATCCAGCCAGCTTTGATCACATAGGCCTGCAGGGCTATCTCAAGGCAGGGGTCAACCGGGTCAGCCTGGGCGGTCAGAGTTTTGATGACGTTGTTCTGGAGCGTCTGGGGCGCAGGCATCGCTGCAGGGACCTCCTTGAGGCAGCCGCCTGGCTTCAGCAGGCCCGCGCCCAGGGGGAACTGAGCAGTTGGAGCCTGGACCTCATCCAGAGCCTGCCGGGGGCGACGGCCGAGCACTGGCGGATGCAGCTGCAGCAGGCCCTCGCGCTGGAGCCCCCCCACCTCTCGGTCTACGACTTGATCGTGGAGCCCGGCACGGTGTTTGAGCGGCTGGAGTCCAGCGGTGAATTGCAGCTGCCGGAGGAGGACCTCTCTGCCGATTTGATGGAGCTGACCGCCGGCACCTTGGCGGCGGCTGGCTTTGGCCACTACGAGATCTCGAACTACGCCCTGCCGGGCCATGCCTCCCGCCACAACCGCGTCTACTGGAGCGGTGCGGGCTGGTGGGGCTTCGGCATGGGGGCGACGGCTGCCCCCTGGGGGGTGCGGCAGCCGCGCCCCCGCACCCGTGAGGGCTACGCCGCCTGGCTGCAACAGGACCCTGGCGAGCTTGGGCCTCCCCAGCCCATGCCCAACGATGAGCGGGTGATGGTCGGTTTGCGCCGGCGTGAGGGTGTCCTGCTCACGCCGCTTCTGGCAGGGCTCGATCCGGCGGGACTGATGCAGCGCTGGCAGCCCTATCTGGAGCGTGGTCTGCTCCGCCGGGAAGGCCAGCGCTGGCGGCTCAGTGATCCAGAGGGCTTGGCTCTGAGTAATGCGGTGCTGCGGGAGTGGTTGGAGTGGTGGGAGGAGCAGGCTGAAGGCCCCCCACCCAGCCCCTGAGGGCGTCCACACAGAGCTCGCGGCCCTGCAGCAGGGGCGGGCAGAACGGTGGTTGTTTGGCGGTGAGCCCCAGGAGGTCGGCGGTCACCCGCACCTGGCCGTCGCACTGTTCACCGGCGCCAATGCCAATGACGGGGATCTGGAGCTCTTGGCTGAGGGCGCCGGCTAACTCGGCGGGCACATGTTCGAGCACCAGCGCGAAGCAGCCGGCGGCCTGGAGGTCGCGGGCTGAGCGCTTGAGGCGCTCTTGGCTAATGGGGTCCTGGGCCTGGCGCCGGTAGCCCAGGCGATGGACCGACTGGGGGGTGAGGCCCAGGTGTCCCATCACAGGGATGCCGGAGCGCACCAGCCGATCGACAACGGCCAGGGTTTCCGGTTCCCCGCCCTCGAGTTTGACGGCGGCAGCGGGGCTGTTCTTCAGCACCTGTCCTGCTGCGGCCACGGCCTGATCGAGGCCGCACTGGTAACTGAGGAAGGGCAGATCCGTGATGATCAGCGGCTGCTGGTTGGCGGGGCGCTGCAGCCCGCGGCCCACGGCCCGGGTGTGCATCACCATCTCCTCCAGGGTCACCGGGAGGGTGGTGGCATGGCCGAGGACCACCATCGCCAGAGAGTCGCCCACCAAGATGGCGTCCGCCCCGGCCTCTTCCACGAGGGCCGCTGAGAGGGCATCCCAGGCGGTGAGCACGGCGATGGGCCGGCCCTCCTGCTTGCAGGTGAGTAGATCAGCAGGTCGCACCCGGCGATCACCTCATGGACGGGGCTCATTGCTAGCATCCGACCGACTCGGACCCATGCGGCCCGGACGCCCAAATCTGGTCAGGACCGGAAGGGAGCAGCCACACGGGATGCTCTTGGCAGGCGTGGACTCCGGGTCACCCCATTTCAACGGCAATAAAAAAGGGGCCCCTGGGGCCCCTTTTTGCTGGTTCTCAGTCCAGAACTCAGTTGTTGTTCTGGCGGTTGAGCAGGAAGGAGGGGATGGCTGCACCGGGCAGGTCGCCTTCGCCGCTGTCGCCGGCCACAAAGCTGTTCAAGGGCCGCTCGGGGCGATAGGCACCGCCGCCTTCGAAGCCCGTGGCGATCACCGTGAC
Source organism: Synechococcus sp. CB0205 (assembly GCF_000179255.1). NCBI lineage: Bacteria > Bacillati > Cyanobacteriota > Cyanophyceae > Synechococcales > Synechococcaceae > Synechococcus > Synechococcus sp. CB0205. The sequence continues at coordinate 45,737 of NZ_ADXM01000070.1, read as the reverse complement.
GTGAATCTCGCCTTCCAGCTTCTCGTCCACCACGGCACCAACAATGATGTTGGCCTCGGGGTCAACCACGTCGTAGATCACCTCAGAGGCGGTGGTCATGTCCTCAAGGGTCATGTCCTTGCCACCGCTGATGTTGATGACGCAGCCCTTGGCGCCGTCGATCCGTGCGGACTCCAACAACGGGCTGTTGATGGCGGCCTGGGCGGCTTCGCTGGCGCGGGAACGGCCGGAGCCGACGCCCAGACCCAGCAGTGCGGTGCCGGCGTCGTTCATGACCGAGCGCACATCGGCGAAGTCAACGTTCACAAGGCCGGGCTTGGTGATGATGTCGGTGATGCCCTTCACGCCCATCCGCAGGACGTCATCGGCGGCGCGGAAGGCATCCTGCAGGGGTGCACCAGCAATGGCTTCCCGCAGCCGGTCGTTGGGGATCACGATCAGGGTGTCCACATGCTCGGACAGGCGGGCGATGCCCTCTTCGGCCTGACGCATGCGGCGGCGACCTTCAAAGCCGAAGGGCTTGGTGACGATGCCCACGGTCAGGGCGCCGCATTCCTTGGCGACTTCGGCCACCACCGGAGCGGCACCGGTTCCTGTTCCACCGCCCATGCCAGCGGCGATGAAGACCAGGTCTGCACCCTGGAGGGTCTGCGCCAGATCGGTGCGGGATTCTTCAGCCGCTTTTTGGCCGATGGCCGGGTTGCCGCCGGCCCCCAGGCCGCGGGTCAGCTTTTGGCCGAGCTGAACGCGCTGTTTTGCTGCCGACTGCAGCAGGGCCTGGGCATCTGTATTGAGTACGCGGTATCCAACGCCCTCGAGATCCGAGAGGATCATGCGACCAACGGCATTGCTGCCGCCGCCGCCGACGCCGATCACCTCGATGCGAGCGGACTGGCTAGGCACGATCCCCGCAGAACCATTGCTGGTGACGGCACTGAGGCCCTCGGGTGCGATCTCCATAGCCGGTGCAGTGCCGTTGGTGCTTCGCTGCATTATGTCGTTGTTCCTGCCAATCACAGGCCTAGATCGGCATACCTTTGCCGGCAAAGGGCTTTAGCGCAACGCCCTGTCACCGTTTACGGGTTTTTGCTCCGGAGCTTCAGTCCGCTGCGGGCGGGGGTGTTTTGGCGGCCTTCGGGACCGGTTTGGCCGGTAGGCCCAGTTCGGGTTGATCCGGATCGCTGAGGTCAATGGACTTCAGCTTCAGATTTTTGATTTGACCGGGGAGCTCTGAGGAGAGGTGGCGCAGAACATCCAGGCGCTTGGCCAACTTGTCATCGGTGGGTCCGAGGTGAATGTCCCCCAGGGCCGCGGTGCGGAGCCAGAGGCTGCCATTGGGTTCAAAGCGCACCTGTAGCAGCGGACTGCCCAGGGCATCGCGCTCGGCCAGGACCCGCGAGAGTGAAGGGCGGAGACGCTCCTGCCAGCCCAGCACCATCACCGTCGGTGCGGCCGCCGGGGCGCCAGCGGATTGCTGCCGGCGGGTCATCCAGTTCCCCAGGCGATCGACGTAGCCCATCTCAAAGCCCTTGCGGGTTCGGCGTTGGGCCTGGGCAACGGCCTCTCGATCCACCAGGGAGATCTGGAGCCGAGGGGGGAGCATCAGGCGGTTGACCTGGACCTGCTCGACAGGCAGGCCCGCAGAGAGGCGTTGGGCCAATCGCTTGGGCTGCAAGGTCAGCAGTTGCAAAGGGAGTTGAAGGTCCCCCTCACGGATCACCTGGGCTCGACTGACCTGCCGACTGCCAAGGACTTCGATTTGGTCTGGATCACGCACCACCCAGCCCTGTTGCAAGAGGCCCCAGCCCAGGGCCCCGGCACTGCCGGCCAGCACGGTTACGCGCCAGATCTGCTTCAAACGCTCTTGCCGCCGTTCCTGCCGGAGCTGGCGTCTGCGCTCGAGGGCGTGGCCCGAGCGCGAGGAGGCTGCGCTCACAACTCGCAGCGGGAGCGGGACATCAGCTGATCCCGCCAGCGGCGTGCGCGCTCAGCATCGGCAAAGGGCACATCCGCTTGTTGGCCACCGCCCATCAGCCGCAGACGGCAGGCACCCTGCGCTTCCTCGGTCAGGGGCGCTTCCCCGGAACCCAAAGCCAAGAGGTCGACCTGATCGAGTCCCTTGACCTCAAAGCTGCCCTTCTCGTTGAGCTTTCCCGACTCGAAGACGCACCAGGCGATGGTTCCGTCAATCAAGCGGGCGCCGCCGCCGTCGTCCAGCTTGGAGAGTTCGGCACCCTCAGCCCAGGCCCGAAACAAATTTTGGCGGCGGCGCTCCAGCCAACCGAGGGCGGTGATCAACGGAAAGATCACCAACAGAGGCAACCAGATCAGACCGTGACTCATGCCGCTTCGGTCCTCCTGGAGTGGCTGGGCTGCGCCGATTCTTGCGCCAGTTGCACCAATTCGTGCACCAACTCCTCAAGCGGTAACCCTGTTTTGGCCCAGAGCATCGGGTACATGCTCTGGCTGGTGAAGCCCGGCAGGGTGTTGATTTCGTTCAGCCAAAGGGCGCCACTGGCCTGCTCATAGAAGAAGTCCACCCGGGCCAATCCGGAGGCGCCGACCGCTCGGCAGGCGGCGATGGCCATCGTTCGGGCCCGCTCGCTGAGGGCCTCGGGCACCTCCGCAGGAATCACCGTGTGGCTTTTGCCGTCGCTGTATTTGGTGTCGTAGTCGTACCAGTCGGCGTCAAAACAGATCTCGCCGAGCACGGAGGAGCGCATCTGCTGCCCCCCAAGGACCGCGCACTCCAGTTCCCGGGCTTGGATGCCCTGCTCCACCACCATGCGGGGATCGTGCTGGGCCGCCAGGGCAAGGCCTTGCATGAGCTCAGCGCGGTTGCTCGCTTTGCTGATGCCAACGGATGAGCCCAGGTTGGCGGGCTTGATGAAGCAGGGATAACCGAGCTGTGTTTCCAGCTGCTGAACCAGCACCTCCGGTTGCTGCTCGAGCTCCTGGACATCGACGCAGGCGTAGGGCACCTGGGGCAGTCCCGCCGCAGCAAAGGCGGCCTTCATCGCCTGTTTGTCCATGCCGACGGCCGAGCCCAGGACCCCCGAGCCCACAAAGGGCACCTGCATCAGGCTGAAGAGCCCTTGGATCGTCCCGTCTTCTCCGTTGGGGCCATGCAGCACAGGGACCCAGAGTTCAACGTCCAGGGCCCCTTCTGGAAAGCCTTGGAAACCAGGCCGCAGGGGTGCGGCGGGCAGTTCGCTGCGTTCGGCTGGTGTGCCCTTGGCCAGCACCGCATCGGCCACCGCCGGCGGCCACCAATGGCCCCATTGGTCGATATAGAAACAGTCGAGCCGATAGCGCTGGGCGTTGGCCCCGGAGCGCAGCGCAGCGGCGACGGTGTTGGCAGAGCGAATCGAGACGGCGTGCTCGCCCGTGACACCCCCAAACACCAAACCCAAATTGATGGTTTCGGAGCTCATAGGGGCGTCAGATCAGGGGCCAAACGTATCAGTGATTCCGCCCTTAGCCAGCGTCAGGACAGGGCGATTCCGCTGAGGGAGAACGCCCGGACCTCCTCGATACGAACCTCCACCAGATCGCCGGCTTGCCAGTGGCCTTCAGAGGCGCGGGCGGCGGGGAAGAAGGTCAGGCGGTTCGTGCGGGTTCGCCCCATCACCTGGTCCGCCTGTTTGGGATTCACCCCTTCAACGAGGACCTGTTCGGTGCGGCCGGCGTAGCGCGCGCTGCGCTCCTTGGCCTTGCGCTCCACCAGGGCGTTGATCTCCTGGAGCCGTTGCACTTTCACCTCTTCGCTCAACTGGTTGGGCCAGTCGGCCGCCGGGGTGTTGGGGCGGGGTGAGTAGGCGGCGGTGTTGACCTGGTCGAAGCCGATCTCGTCGATCAGATCGAGGGTGCGCCGGTACTGCGCATCGGTCTCACCGGGGAAGGCCACGATCACATCGGCGCTGATCGAGGCGTCGGGCATGCGATCGCGGATGCGGTCGATGATCCGGCGGTAGCGATCAATCGTGTAGCCCCGGGCCATGGCCTTGAGCACGTCGTCGTCTCCGCTTTGGAAGGGGACGTGGAAGTGCTCACAGACCTTGGGGAGATCTGCGCAGGCGTCGATCAGGCGCTCGGTGAAATAACGGGGGTGGCTGGTGGCGAAGCGAATCCGCTCGATGCCCTCGACGTCGTGGACAAACTGCAGCAGATCCGTGAGGGTGTGCTGACGGCGCCCCTCCGGCGTGATGCCAGGCAGATCGCGGCCATAGGCATCGATGTTTTGCCCGAGCAGGGTGATCTCTTTAAAGCCCTGGGCGGCCAGACCCTCCATCTCCAGCTTGATGGCCTCAGGCAGGCGCGACTGCTCTTTGCCGCGCACCGAGGGCACGACGCAGTAGGTGCAGCGCTCGTTGCAGCCGTAGATCACATTCACCCAGCCGCAGATGCTGCTGTCGCGGCGGGCGGTGGTGATGTCCTCAAGGATGTGGTGCTCCTCGGTGGCCACCACCTGTTGGCCCTGCTCCACCTGGCTGAGCAGGACATCGAGGCGATTGGCGTGCTGCGGCCCCATCACCAAGTCCAGTTCCGGCACGCGGCGGAGCAGCGATTCCCCCTCCTGTTGGGCAACACAGCCGGCCACCACCAGGGTCAGGTTGGGGTTGACGCGTTTGCGCTGGGCTTGGCGGCCTAGATAGCTGTAGACCTTCTGTTCGGCGTTATCGCGGATCGTGCAGGTGTTGTAGAGGACCAGATCGGCCTCGAGTTCAGCCGTGGCTTCGCTGTAGCCCATCGATTCGAGGATCCCGGCCATGCGCTCGGAATCCGCCTTGTTCATTTGGCAGCCGAAGGTCGTGATCCAGTAGCTGCCGCGTCCCGTCGTGGACTGGGGAGCGCTCAGTTGTGTCGCCGTCATGCCACCAGTTTCCGGTATGGGCGGCGCGGGGGGGCGATCCGTGCCAGCTTGAAGGGGCAACTGTCCTTCGATGCGCCTCCGTCTGAGCCGTTTTCGCCTCAGCAAAGCGGTGCCCTTGGCCATCAGCCGCGGCACGACCGCCGCTGTCGAGCACCTGCTGCTGGAACTGGAGCATGGCGGCATCACGGGCCGTGGCGAGACCGGCGGCTTTGATACGGGCCACCGGCACTACGAGACCGGCGCGGTTGCCGCGGAACTCGAGGCCCTGGCTCCCCAGTTGGAGTCCCTGGAGCCCCAGCCCCAGCCCCTGCAGGCCATGGAGCACCTTTTCAAGGACCTCAGTCCCCCGGCCCGCTGCGGCTTGGATTTGGCCCTGCACGACTGGTGGGGGCAGCGGCTGGGGCAACCGGTGCATCGGCTTTGGGGGCTGGATCCGGCGGCCTGCGTCGCCACCAGCGTCACCCTGGGATTGGGCGCCTTGGAGTCAGTTTTGGCGCGGCTGGAGCGTTGGCGGCAGCAGCTGCCCGCCACGCGGGTGAAGTTGAAGTTGGGATCCCCCGACGGCCTGGACCACGACCGTCAGTTGGTGGCGGGGGTGCGCTTGGCCCTGCGCCCAGGCGATGAACTGCAGATCGATGCCAATGGCGGTTGGACGCTGGATGGCGCTCGCCAGATGATTCCTTGGTTGGCGGATCAAGGCGTGGTGCTGGTGGAGCAACCCTTGCCGCCTCTCCTCGATCTGGAAGCCGACCGGGCGGGTTTTGCCGCGCTGCATGGTCTGGCGCCCATTCCCCTGGTGGCCGACGAGAGCTGTTGGGATCTGGGCGATCTGCTGCGTCTGGCCCCCCATGTCGATGGCATCAATATCAAGCTGGTGAAGTGCGGCGGCCTCAGCGAGGGATGGCTGATGGCCCGCACGGCCCATCGCTTGGGGTTGAAGGTGATGCTCGGTTGCTACTCCGATGGCGGATTGCTCAACAGCGGTGCAGCCCAGCTGCTGCCCCTGGTGTATTGGCCGGATCTCGATAGCCACCTCAACTTGGTGGATGACCCCTTCTTGGGGCCCGAGCGCCACGGGGACCGGCTGCTTCCGGCGGCCCGGCCCGGCCTGGGTGTCCAGGAGGTGGGCTGATGCTTTCTGCTGAGCGTCCGGTGGTGCTGCTGCAGCACGGCGGGCTGGACAACCTCTCGGGCAAGACCGGCCTGGCGATGTTGCGCTACCGCTCTGGCCCGATCGTGGCAGTGGTGGACCCGGCCCACGCGGGTGAGTCCCTCGAAGCGGTGACCGGGATTCAGCGCCCCGTCCCGGTGCTGGCGAATCTGGAGGCGGCGCTGCCCTATGGACCCGAGGTGGCGGTGGTGGGCCTGGCGCCCTCCGGCGGCCGCCTACCGCTGGAGATGCGGGCTGATGTGGTGCAGGCCCTGCGGGCGGGATTGAGCCTCGCCAGTGGTTTGCACAGCCGCCTGGCGGATGACCCGGAGTTCGCGGCGCTTCCCTTGGCGGCAGGCCAGTGGATCTGGGACCTACGCCATGAGCCGGCGGATTTGGAGGTGGCCACCGCCCGGTGCGCTGCCCTGCCGGGCCGGCGGGTGCTGGCGGTCGGCTCCGACATGGCCGTGGGCAAGATGAGCGCCTGCTTGGAGTTGCAGCGCTGCGGCCAGCAGCAGGGCCGGGACGTGCGCTTTGTCGGCACTGGTCAGGCGGGGATTCTGATCAGTGGCCAGGGCGTGGCCTTGGATGCGGTGCGCGTCGACTACGCCGCCGGCGCGGTGGAAGCGGCGGTGCTGAAGGCGGCCGAGGGAGCCACGGCCGAGACCTTGGTGCTGGTGGAGGGGCAGGGCTCCCTCTGTCATCCCGGCTCGACGGCCACTTTGCCCTTGATTCGGGGCAGTCAGCCGACGGCCCTGTTGCTGGTGCACCGGGCGGGGCAGACCCATGTGCGCACGCGGCCGGGGGCGGCTTTGGTGGCGATACCGCCAGTGCCTGAGGTGATTGCGGCCAACGAGGCCCTGGCCGCCCTGGCGCGCCCCGATGGCGCGCGTCCCAAGGTGCGGGCGATCTGCCTCAACACCGCCCTGCTGACGGAGGAGCAGGCCGAGCAGGAACGGTCGGCTTTGCAGGCGCAGACGGGTCTTCCCGTCTGGGATCCCGTTCGCCATGGAGCCTCTTCATTGTTGGCAGCCTTGCTGGAGGCTGCGATTTGCTCCAAATAGGGCGAATCCCCTGATCCTCAGAGAGAATCAGGGGATTCTGGAAGGGGCGAGCGAGGGGACTTGAACCCCCGAATGCCGGGACCACAACCCGGTGCCTTAACCACTTGGCTACGCCCGCCAGGGCGTGCCGATCCTACCAATGCAACGGCTCTCGATCGATGACTGCCTCCACGGGTGATGGTCGCTGGACTTGGGTGGCGGCAGCCGGTGTCGGCCTCCTGGCGTTGGCCGTGACCAACCCCGGGACAGAGGACTTCGAGGCCTTTGCCGGCGATCAGTTGGTGCGGGCCGCCTCCAGGGAGCTCTGCGCCCCTGGATCCCTACCGCTTCTGGCACGCTTGGTGATTCAGGACTGCCCCCAGCTGGTGGCCAGTCAGCGCAAGGTGCTGGGTCAGTTGGCGGCCGCCTCCAGCCGCCGCTACAACGCCGGTCTGTTCAGCGTTTACACCACTGAACTGGGCGGTCAGACCCTGTTGCCCGGCCTCACGATCCCCCGCTACCGGGCCGTGACCCTGGCTGGCGCTGGTCAGCTGCTGGTGGTTCAGAGTTCAGAACAAGCGGCGCAGGGTTTGGCGCAGCGTTGATCGCCTTGGAGATGGAGTCAGGCCTCGAGCAGCGGCTGCAGTGTCTGGTGCCGCGGGCCCTGCTTGATCCCGAGCGCAGGGACTTGCCCTGCGGCGATGCCCAGGGACTGCTCCCGGTCGAGTTGGCGTGGCAGGGCACTCAGCTCCGCTCGATCGAACCCTGCCGGCAGAGCGGGTTGCTGTTGGCGCTGACCCCCTTGGTGGATCCCCATGTCCATCTGGACAAGGCCTTCAGCTGGCCAGGGTTTCCCAATTACAGCGGCCGGATGCAGGCGGCCCTGGAGCTGAACCTTCGCGAGGGACAAGAACGCAGCGCCCAGCAGGTGCTGGAGCGGGGTGAGCGGGCCCTCGATCAAGCCTGGCGCTATGGCCTGCGGGGCCTGCGCAGCCATATCGACAGCGGTGGCCCCTGTTCGCGCCCCAGCTGGGATGCGCTGCTGCAGTTGCAGCAGCGCTGGCAGGAGCGGGTCCAGTTGCAGCTGGTGGCCTTGGCTCCCCTGGCCCACTGGGGCTCGAGTGAGGGCTTGGCGTTAGCCAAGCGGGTGGCGGCTGCGGGCGGTCTCCTGGGTGGAGTCTTGGGACCTCCCTTCCCCAGCAGTGGCCGCGATGGCGCGGAACTGGATCAGCTGCTGCGCTTGGCTGGCACCTTGGGGTGTGGCATTGATCTGCACATCGATGAGTCCTCCGAGGCCCCCGCCGCCGGAGTGCAATTGCTGGTGCAGAGGCTCGAGCGCTTCCACCCTGGGGTGCCGATCACCTGCAGTCACGCCAGCAGCATGGGGCTCTTGAGTGCAGCCCAGGCCAGGCCCTTGGCCCGGCGGTTGCAGTGCTTGGGAGTGGCGGTTGTGGCCTTGCCCACCACCAATTTCTGGTTGTTGGGGCGCGAGCAGAGCGTGAGCTCCGGCTTCCGTCCCCTGGCCCCCCTGCGGCTGTTGCAGCAGGAGGGGGTCGCGGTGGCCATGGGGGCCGACAACGTCCAGGACCCCTGGTACCCCGGTGGCGACTTTGATCCGTTGGATTTGCTGCGGCTGAGCTTCCGCGCCACCCACACCCCCCCTTGGGAACGTCAGGGACTGATGCCATTCACCACGACCCCGGCTCGCCTGCTGCAGATGGACTGGGATGGGGTGTTGCGGGTGGGCGGACCCGCGGATCTGCTCTTGACCAGTGCCGGGAGCTGGTCGGAACTGCTGGCCCATTCCCCCCAGCGCCGGGTCCTGCGGCAGGGCCGTTGGCTGCCGCTGCTGGACCAGGCCCATCCCGATCCTCGGCTTGCCAATTTGGGCTGATGCAGAGCACCCCCGATCTCCCAGGCTCCCTGCCCCATGGGCTCCCCGATCCCGCCAGCGCCGCTCAGTTGGAGGCCTTGGCGGCGGATCTGCGGGCGGCTGGATTGCCTCTCCTGCGGAGTGCCGGCGAGCTGGAGGGTCTGGCGGCCGATGGGTTCGTTTATTCCCCAGTGCTGCAACCGCTGCTCTGTGGTCTGCGCGCTCAGATCGGGGTGCGGGTGCAGGCCCCCGAGGAGGTTCTGCAGGTGGCCGCAGCCTGCAGCCGCCACGGCGTCAGCCTGACGGTGCGGGGCGCGGCGACGGGGAACTATGGCCAGTGCATTCCCTTGGCCGGTGGGATGCTGCTGGAGACCAGCGGTCTGAACCGCCTGCGGCAGGTGGATGCCAGTTCCGGGGTGTTTACGGCGGAACCCGGGATTGTCCTGGCGGAGCTGGATCGCCAGTTGCTCGCCCATGGGCGGGAGCAACGGCTGCTGCCGAGCACCGTGCGCACCGCCTGTCTCGGCGGCTATGTGGCGGGTGGATCCGGCGGGATTGGTTCGCTGCGCTGGGGGTTTTTGCGGGATCCCGGCCACCTGCTTGGGGTGGAGATGGTGACGCTTGAGGCGGAGCCGCGGCTGCTGCAGCTCGATGCGAGCGCCGCCCGTCCCCTGAACCACGCCTATGGCACCAATGGAATCTTCACGGCCTTGACCATGGCGTCGGCGCCGGCGGTGGCTTGGCGGCAGTGGGTGCTCGATTTTGAGGATTGGTCTGCTGCCCTGGCGGCGGCCCAGCAGCTCTCTGGCTCGGCCTTGGAACTCAAAGCGCTGTGTGTGCTGGAGGCCGCCGTGGCCGCACGTTTGCCCTGGCCCCAGGGCTGCCCGGACGGCAGTGGCGGCGCCCATCGCCTGTTGCTCCTGGCGGCACCGGATGCCACGGCCGTCCTGGAGTCGTGGATCAAGGAGTTGGGGGGACGGCTGAGTTGGAGCGCTCCCCAAGGGCAGAGCCGCGGCGTTCCCTTGCGGGAGCTCACCTGGAACCACACGACCCTGCATGTACGCAGTCAGGATTCAGGTTGGACCTATCTGCAGTTGCTCTTGCCGCAGCCGGAGGCGCCCGCACTGGAGGCCCTGCGGGAGCGCTGGGGCGAGGATCTGCTGTGGCACCTGGAGGCGGTTCGCAGCCAGGGTCGTCAGCGTTTCGCCTGTCTTCCCCTGGTGCGTTGGCGGGGAGCGCAAGCCCTGCAGGAGCTGATCGACCAGGCCCGTGATCTGGGCTGCCTGCTTTTTAACCCCCACGTCATCAGCGTGGAGGACGGAGGCCTCGGGGTGGTGGATGCGGATCAGGTGGATGCCAAGCGGGCCTATGACCCGGCTGGGTTGATGAACCCGGGCAAGTTGCGCGGCTGGACTTAGCAGCCCAGGCTGGCGCGGGTGTTGGCGCCCGTCGTCGGGTTGGTGCCCGAGGCGCTGATGCAGAAGTTGCGCTGATCGGCCCGATCGAGCAGGGCGTCGGTGAAGTCGGCGTTCTCCACCTGGGCACCGGTGAAGGTGCTGCCGGAGGCGATGACCCCAACCAGGACGGCATTGCGCAGGTCCGTGCCGCTCATGTCGGTGCGATCCAGCAGCACATCCGAGAGGTCGGCGCCGTTGAAGTTGGCATCGGGGAAGGCCCCTTGGGTCAAGATCGCGCCATGGAGATCGGCGCCGCTGAAGTTGGCGGCTTTACCCACGGCGCCGGCGAAGGAGGTGTTGGCCAGTTGCTGGCCGGAGAAGTCCTTGCCGCTCTGGTTGGTGAGGGTGTAGTCGACGGTGTCCTGGAACAGGGCCCGATCCTGGAGGCCCACTCCGGCTGAGGTGTCGAGGGCCAGGGTCAGGCCTGGGGCTCCCAGCAGGATCACCGCGGCCCACAGCCAGCTAAAGAGACGGGTGAAGGTCATGGCGGTGGTGGGGCCGGGACTTCAGTCTGTCGGGTCAAGCAGCGGCAGGAGGGCCGCCACCAAATAAAGGGAGCCGCAGGCGACCGGCAGGCGCTCTGATTGCACCAGCCACTCCAGGTTCTCGCTCAGGTCGCTGGACCCGTCTTCGATGCCAGGGACGTCCTGACGCAGTTCAGCGGCACTCCAGCTTCTGTGCTCCGGCAGGGTCACGACCCGGACCAGATCACCGGGCTCCAGCAAATGGCGCAGCAGATCGGGGGCGTCCTTGTGCGGTTGCATCCCGATCAACCAGCGCCGCTGACCGGGCTGCAGTTCCCGGCGTAGTGCGGCCGCGGCAGGCGGGTTGTGGGCTCCATCGATCAGAAGCGGCTGGCCGCGGAACTGGCGCCGCTCAAGCCGGCCGGGCCATCGGGCCTGCAGCAGCCCGCGGCGAATGGCCTCATCTGTGACCTCGAACCCCTTCTCCCTGAGGGCCTCCGCGGCGGCGATCGCCACGGCGGCATTGCTGCGTTGCAGCGCGCCGCTGAGCCCCAAGCGGGGGCCCCCATTGGCTTCGCTGGCGACAGGTTCTCTCCAGCGCAGTTCGCAGGTGCGCGCCTCGGCCTGCGCCTCCATCACGGCTTCGACCTCTGGGGCCTGGGGACCGCTGACCGCGATGGCCGAAGGCGCCATGACCGCCGCCTTCTCCTGGGCGATCGCCTCGAGGGTGGGGCCGAGGTGTTCGACGTGATCCAGTCCGATGGAGGCGAAGGCCAGAACGTCCCGCTGGGGGTGGACTGTGGTCGCATCGAGTCGCCCCCCGAGCCCCACCTCGAGGACGGCCAGCTCCACCTCCGCTTCAGCAAAGGCGACAAAGGCCGCCACGGTGATCAGTTCAAAGGGGGTGAGGTCATGGCGCAGCGCCAGCGGTTGCAGCCGTTGCAGCAGCGTTTTGAGAGCCTCTTCGCCGATGGGGCCCTCGGGCAGGCGGATGCGCTCACACCAACTCAGCAGGTGGGGGGAGGTGTAGAGCCCGCAGCGCGTCCCAGCGGCGCTGACGATCCGCTCGATCATCGTGGCGATGGACCCCTTGCCATTGGTCCCGGCCACCTGAACGGCTTTGAAGCGACCTTCGGGATGGCCGAGTTCAGCGAGAGCCGCCTGAATGCGGTTCAGCCCGAGGTCCACACCCCGACGGCTGAAGGGAGCAATCAGCTCGCTGAAGGGGTCGGGGAGGGACACGCCAGCAGGGCTTTCTCGAGTCGCTTGACCGCCAAGCGCAGGTGCCGCGGTTGGATCGTCAGGGGGGGAACAAAACGCACCACATCGGTGCCGGCTGGAACCAGCAGCAGACCCTGGTCCATCGCGGCCTTGACGACGTCAATCGCCTTGGGACCGCCTGCCTGCAGGACCAGGCCCTGCAGCAGTCCCCAGCCGCGCACGCCCTTGACCAGTTGGGGATGGCGTTGGACCAGCTCCAACAGGAGGTTCTGCAGCAACGCACCCATCTGCTCGGCATGGGCCGGCAGGTTTCGGCGCTGCAGTTCGGAGGCCACCGTCAGGCCGGCGCGGCAGGCCATGGGGTTGCCGCCGAAGGTGCTGGCGTGCTCGCCCGGTTTGAGCTGATCTGCTGAGGCTTTGACGCAGAGGGCGCCGATGGGGAAGCCACCGCCGAGGCCCTTGGCCAGGGTGAAGGCATCCGGTTCAACCCCCAGTTTTTGGTAGCCCCAGAGGCGGCCCGTGCGCCCCACACCCACCTGGACCTCGTCAAAGATCAGCAGGATCTTGTACTGATCGCAGAGATCACGAACCCGCTGGAAGAAGGCCACATCTCCGGGGTTCACTCCGCCTTCGCCCTGAAGGGGCTCCAGCAGGACTGCAGCGACGCGGGGGCCTGCGGCTTCGCAGCGATGCAGCAGCGCCTCAAAGGCGGAGATGTCGTTGTAGGGGAAGTAGCGGAAGCCCTGGACCATGGGCTCGAAGCCCTGGTGGTACTTCGGTTGACCGGTCGCGGTGACCGCCGCCAGGGTGCGGCCGTGGAAGCTGGCGTGGGCCGTGAGGATCAGCGGGCCCCGCTCGTGGCTGGTGTCGATGCCCCGCACCTGATGGCCGTGCTTGCGGGCGAGCTTGATGGCCGCTTCGTTGGCTTCGGCGCCGGAATTGCAGAAAAAGACGCTCTCTGCGCAGCTGTTGTCTCGAATCCAGCCCGCTAGTTGCTCCTGCTCGGGGATTCGGTAGAGGTTGGAGACGTGCTGCAGTTTGCGCAGCTGGCGCTCCAAGGCCTTGCGCATCACGCGGCTGCTGTGACCGAGGGTGCAGACGGCGATGCCGGCGACCGCATCGAGGTAGCGGCGGCCCTGCTTGTCCCAGACCCACACGCCGCGTCCCCGGACGAGCTCCAGGGGGAAACGGCCGTAGGTGTTCATCACCGCCGTCTCAGACGGCGATGTGGTCGGTGGGGGAGAAATAGGAGCGGTGGGACTTGAACCCACATGCCCGAAGGCGCTCGATTTTGAGTCGAGTCCGTCTACCAATTCCGGCACGCTCCCGCGTTGGTGACTTTAGGGGTCAGCCGAGTCGGCGGATCGAGGCGCCAACCGCGTTCAGCTTGCCCTCGAAATCGGCATAGCCGCGGTCGAGGTACTCCAGGCCCTGGACGGAGGTGATGCCCTCAGCGGCCAGGCCGGCGAGGACCATCGCGGCGGAAGCGCGCAGGTCGGAGCCCTGCACCGGTGCTCCGCTGAGCCGAGGGACCCCTTCGATGAAAGCGGTGTTGCCTTGGGTGCGAATCGCGGCTCCCATGCGCTGGAGCTCGGCGACGTGCTGCAGCCGGTTCTCGAAGATGTTTTCTGTGACGACGCTGTTGCCGTTGGCTGTGGCCAAGAGGCTCATGAACGGTGCCTGCAGGTCCGTGGGGAAACCCGGGAAGGGCTGGGTGCGCAGGTCCACCCCCTGAATGGCGTCAGCACTGATGGTCACGTTGGTGCCATCAATCTCCAATTTGCAGCCCACCTCTTCGAGCTTGGTCAGCACGGCGCCCAGGTGATCGGTGACCACCGGTGCCACGGTGAGGCAGGAGCGGGTGATGGCGGCGGCCAGCAGGAAGGTTCCGGCTTCGATGCGATCCGGGATCACGGCGTAGTCCGCGCCGTGCAGACGCTCGACGCCAACGATGGTGATCGTGGGGGTGCCGGCGCCGCGCACCTTGGCGCCCATGGCCAGGAGGAGTCCCGCGAGGTCCACCACCTCGGGTTCAAGGGCGGCGTTTTCAATGACGGTCTCGCCCTCGGCCAGGGCTGCGGCCATCATCAAGGTCTCGGTGGCACCAACGCTGGGGCAGTCCAGGTGAATCCGTCCGCCGGTGAGGCGGTGGCTGCGGCCCGGGACGACGGCGGAGACCACACCGTGCTCAATCGTGACCTGGGCGCCGAGGGCTTTGAGTCCTTTGACGTGCTCCACCACGGGGCGGGTGCCGATCTGGCAGCCGCCGGGCAGGGGCACCCGAGCGATGCCGGTGCGGGCGAGCAGGGGGCCGATGCAGAAGAAGCTGGCCCGCAGGCTGTTGACCAGCTCGTAGGGCGGAGCGGACTGGTTCAGTCCAGACCCATCCATTTCAAGGGTGTCGCCGTGGTGAGAGGTGGCGACACCCAGGGAGACCAAGATCTCGGCCATCCCACCGATGTCGGTGAGGGGAGGCACGTTGCGCAGGCGCAGCTGCTCGGTGGTGAGCAGGCTGGCGGCCATCAAGACCAGGGCTGAATTCTTGGCGCCACTGACACGGAGCTCGCCTGCGAGTCGGCGACCACCGGCAATTTCCAGTTGCGGGGTGAGAATCTGTTGAGACGGGACGAGAGTCGCGGTCATGGCTAAAGGCGTCCCGCCTGAGGGGCCCTATCCTGACAACAACGAATGAGACCGGCAAGACGGCCGGCATTCGAACTGGCTCGAAGCCATTGCTGGCCTGGTTTGTGGCCGATCTCGTCCCTCCCCAGGCCGGGTCCCTCGATGGGGTACATTTCGCTGGTCGCGCCGAGCGACGCCCCACACCTCGCGGATGTGGCGGAATTGGTAGACGCGCTAGTTTCAGGTACTAGTGGCAGCAATGTCGTGGGAGTTCAAGTCTCCCCATCCGCACTGAAGGCTCCTCCCCTCGGGGAGGAGCTTTTTTATTGCTGATCCAGGCGGCTGTTGCCAGCTTTGGGTCGGTGCCCACTCAGCGCTTCCTTCTGTTTTTGAGTCGATGCTCGTCCTGAAGATCTCCAATGCCCCGGAAGTGATGGCCTCGAAGATGGGGCGCTTCCTTGAGGCCCTCACGCCCGATGCCTTCGATCAGAAGACGATTGAAGACGTGCTGATCAAGGAGCTGATCAAAAATCTGCAGGCGGAGGGCCTCAAGGGCGAGGTGGCAGCGGTCCGGGGCCTGGACCTCGACGACAAAAGCCTCGTTGTGGGCGATGGCCTGCACGTGAGGCGCCACGAAACCTTCTGATGGAGCTGATCACCAGCCGCCGCAATCCCCTGGTTGGCCGGTTGCGTGCTCTGCACCAGTCCAAGGGACGCCGCGAACAGGGCCTGCTCCTGCTTGAAGGCACCCACCAACTCCAGGAGCTGCTGCGGTTGGGGCTCTCGCCCGAGCAGCTCCTGGCGACCCCGGCCTGGCTGGAGCGCCATGGATCGCTTTTGGGGAACCTGATCGAGCGTCTCCAGCCCGTCGGGGAAACCGTTCTGGCCGCTGTTGCCACGACTGAAACCCCCGACGGGGTGGTGGCGACGTTCAAGCGGGAGGCCTTGCCGAAGGCGCAAGGAATCGGAGCCTTTGTGCTGGCTTTGGATCAACTGCAGGATCCCGGCAACCTCGGCACCTTGATGCGCACGGCCCTGGCGGCAGGGGTCAACGATCTCTGGCTCGGGGGCGGCGCTGACCCCTGCCAGCCGAAGGTGCTGCGGGCTTCAGCGGGGGCGGCCCTGGCCTTGCCGCACTGGCGTGATCCCGATCGAACGGGACTGGTCGCGCGCCTGGCTGAGGCGGCCGCCGCGGGACACCAGCTGGTGGCCACGTTGGTGGATCCAGATCGGGCCATCCCCTACTGGGAGCTGGATTGGACTCGCCCGACGGTGCTCCTTCTGGGCAATGAAGGGGCTGGCCTGCATCCCGAGCTCGCGGCCCTGGCCAGCCATCGCGTCACCATTCCCCACAGCCCGGCCGTGGAGTCCCTCAACGTCGGTGTGGCGGCGGCTCCCCTGCTGCTTGAGCGATGGCGGCAGCAACACAACTTGGGATTGGGGGGCTGACAGGGGAGAATGCCCCCCAATTGGGCAGGCCTCAGGTGAGCGACGGCAGTTTCGACTTTGACGTCATCGTGATTGGCGCGGGCTACGGCGGCTTTGATGCTGCGAAGCACGCCGCTGAACACGGGCTGCGCACCGCGATCATCGAGAGCCGCGACATGGGCGGCACCTGCGTCAACCGCGGTTGTGTTCCCTCCAAAGCACTGCTCGCCGCCAGTGGTCGGGTGCGCGAGCTGGCCGATGCCGAGCATCTCAAGGGCTTTGGCATCCATGCCGCTCCCGTGCGCTTTGAACGTCAGAAGATCGCCGATCACGCCAACCAGCTGGTGGCAACGATCCGCACCAATCTCACCAAAACCCTGGAGCGTGCTGGGGTCACGATTATCCGTGGCACGGGCCGTTTGGAAGGCCCCCAGAAGGTGGGCGTGCGCGAGATCAACGGCGTTGATCGGGTGCTGAGCGGCCGTGACGTGATCATCGCCACCGGCTCAGATCCCTTTGTTCCCCCCGGCATCGAAACCGATGGCCGCACGGTCTTCACCAGTGATGAGGCCGTGAACCTCGAGTGGCTGCCCCGCTGGCTGGCCATCGTCGGCAGCGGCTACATCGGCCTGGAGTTCGCCGACGTCTACACGGCCCTGGGCTGTGAGGTGACGATGATCGAAGCCCTGGATCGGGTGATGCCCACCTTCGATCCCGACATCGCCAAGATCGCCGCCCGCAACCTGATTGATGGCCGCGATATCGACGCGCGCTCCGGCGTGTTGGCCAAGTCGATCAAGCCCGGTGCTCCAGTGCAGATCGAGCTGGTGGACATGCAAACCCGCGAGCCCGTTGAGACTCTCGAGGTGGATGCGGTCCTGGTGGCCACCGGCCGGGTTCCCACCAGCAAGGAACTCAACCTTGAGGCCTGCGGCATCGAGACCAACCGCGGCTTCATCCCCGTGGATGACCAGCTGCGGGTTCTGGTGAACGGTGCTCCCGTGCCCCACCTCTGGGCAGTGGGCGATGTGACCGGAAAGATGATGCTGGCCCACACCGCAGCGGCCCAAGGCACGGTGGCCGTGGACAACATCTTGGGCCACCCCCGCACGATTGATTACCGCTCGATCCCTGCGGCGACCTTCACCCACCCCGAGATCAGCTCGGTGGGTCTGAGTGAAGCCGACGCCAAGGAGTTGGCGGCCAAGGAGGGCTTTGAATTGGGCTCGGTTCGCAGTTATTTCAAGGCCAACTCCAAGGCCCTGGCCGAGCTGGAGAGTGACGGCTTGATGAAGCTCCTGTTCAACAAGGCCACTGGTGAGGTGCTGGGCGCCCACATCTATGGACTGCATGCGGCCGATCTGATTCAGGAGATCGCCAACGCCGTGGCCCGCCGCCAAAGCGTGAAGCAATTGGCGAATGAGGTGCACACCCACCCGACCTTGAGCGAGGTGGTGGAAGTGGCCTACAAGCAGGCCGCCATGGCCATCGCCGCCTGAGGAGACGACCATGGAGATCCGCCGCAGGCCCCCGAACCCCAAGGTGAAGGTGGCCCACCTTGAGTACGCCGTTCCCCACGAGGAGGGTGAGCCCCGCAACATCCTCGAGAAGATCGTCTGGGAGAAGGACCGCGAAGTGGCGGCGGCCCGTGAGCGCGTCAGCCTGGAGCAACTCAAAAAACAGGTTGCTGATCTGCCGGCACCCCGCGATTTTCTGGCGGCCCTGAAGGCCTCCTGCCGCAAGCCCGCGGTGATCGCTGAGGTCAAGAAAGCCAGCCCCAGCAAGGGCGTGATCCGCGAGAACTTCGACCCCGAGGCGATTGCCCAGGGCTATGCCGCTGGGGGCGCCAGCTGCCTATCGGTGTTGACCGATAAGCCGTTCTTCCAGGGGGGCTTTGAGGTCCTGGTGCAGGTGCGTCAGGTGGTGGACCTGCCGCTGCTCTGCAAGGACTTCATCCTCACGCCCTATCAGCTCTATCAAGCCCGGGCGGCCGGGGCCGATGCGGCGCTACTTATCGCGGCGATCCTCACCGATCAGGACTTCGGTTACCTGCTCAAGGTGGCCAAGAGCCTGGGGCTGACGACCTTGGTTGAGGTGCATGACGCGGCTGAACTCGAGCGGGTGCTGGCCCTCGATGGTGTTGAGCTGATCGGCATCAACAACCGCGACCTCGCCACGTTCCACACCGATCTGGCGACGACCGAGCAGTTGATGGAGCGCTACGGCGAGCAACTGCGCGCCAAGGGCTGCCTGTTGGTCAGCGAATCGGGTCTCTTTAGCCGCGAGGATCTCGACCGCGTCCAGAGCGCCGGAGCGGATGCCGTTTTGGTGGGTGAATCGCTGATGCGCCAGGACGACGTCACTCAAGCCCTGGAGACCTTGATCGGGGGCTGAGGCCTGCTCCTAACAGGTCGACACAAAAAAGCCCCCGCCGAAGCGGGGGCTGACCTGTTGAAGGTGTCTGATCGGAATCAGACCTTGCGGGAGTAGTACTCCACCACCAGCAGTTCGTTGATTTCCAGAGCGACCCACTCGCGCTCGCACTTGCTGATCACCTTGGCGACCTGCTTGTTCTTGTCGAGTTCGAGGTGGGGCGGGATGTTGGCCAGGCCCGGGAATTCCAGGTTGGCTTCAGCCAGCTTCTTGCTCTGCTTGCGCTCGCGGATGGCGACCACATCACCGGCTTTGCACTGGTAGCTAGCGATGTCCACGACGCGGCCGTTCACTGTCACGTGGCCATGGTTCACCAGCTGACGGGCACCGGGGACGGTGGGGCCGAAGCCGAGGCGGAAGCAAACATTGTCGAGACGGTTCTCGAGCAGCTTCAGCAGGTTGGTTCCGGTGGAACCCTCCTGGGCGCGCGCTTTCTTCACGTAGCGCACGAGCTGACGCTCGGAGATGCCGTAGTTGAAGCGAAGCTTCTGCTTCTCTTCCAGACGGATGGCGTATTCGGAGCGCTTGCGACGGGCTTGGCCGTGCTGACCGGGTGGATAAGACCGCTTGGCGGACTTACGGGTGAGACCAGGAAGGTCTCCCAAGCGCCGCGTAATCCTCAGGCGAGGGCCGCGGTAGCGAGACATAGGTGCGGATGTTCAGGTTGATCCAGACATGGCTTGCCTGAGAGCATGGAGCTGTGGTCCAGGGACCCCACTCCGCTGCAAGGCTTAACGCCACGCCAGTTGTTGATCCTATCGCTCGGCCCGAAGCACCAATGAACAGCCTGCTTCAACGCCTGCTGCTGGCCCTGATCGGCTTCTATCGCCTGGCGATCTCGCCGCTGCTGGGCCCTCCCCGCTGCCGTTTCATCCCCAGTTGCAGCGCCTATGGCCTGGAGGCGATCGAGCGCCATGGCCCCTGGCGGGGCAGTTGGCTGACGATCAAGCGCCTGCTGCGCTGTCACCCCTGGACGCCCTGTGGGTGTGACCCGGTGCCCGATTGATGGCAGCTCTGGTGCTTGTGACCCGTGTGGGCTGCTGCCTCTGCGAGGGGCTGGAGGAGAAGTTGCGTGCTGCTGGGGTGTCCTTCGAGGCGGTGGATGTCGATCTCGACCCCCAATTGCTGGCGCGCTTTGGCCTGGAGGTGCCGGTGCTGCTGGATCGAAGTAGTGGCGCAGAAAGGGTTTTGCCCCGCGTTTCACCGCGGCTGGGTGCGCCTCAGTTGGCCCTGTGGCTGGCCCAACAGGGGGTCCAGTAGCCGGCCCGCCTGGGGTGTCTTGATTGAGGCTCACGGGACTGGTCTCAGGGGCGACGTTTTCAGCGCAGAACCGACTTAAAACAGCTCTAACGCGCGCCCACCCATGGCCCAACGGCTCCACTCCCTGCTGCGAGAGGTCGGGCTGGCTGTCCCCCCAGGGCTGGGCAATGGCGACGTGCAGGGGGTGAGCTGCGATTCGCGCCGTGTGTGCCCTGGGACTGTCTTTGTGGGGCTGCCCGGCGCCACGGTGGATGGGGGAACGTTTTGGCCTGAGGCACTTCAGTTGGGAGCGGCCCTGGCGGTGATTGGGCGCTCAGCAGCGGAGGCCAGGCCCCCGGCCGATGGTGATGCGGTGTTGGTGGTTTCCGATCCCGTCTCCCGTTGGGCCGGCCTGCTGGCGGCGGAGTTCTGGCAGCAACCCAGTCAACGCACGGCTTTGATCGGGGTCACGGGGACCAACGGCAAGACCACCACGACCTACCTGCTGGAGCACCTGGCCAGCGCTTGCGGGTACCCAGCTGCCCTGTTTGGCACCTTGATCAACCGCTGGCCTGGCCACAGCATCACGGCGCAACACACCACGGCCTTTGCCGATGAGCTGCAGGCGCAGTTGGCCCTGGCGGCCGAATCCGGAGCACGGATTGCGGCCATGGAGGTGAGCTCCCATGCCCTGGATCAACAGCGGATCAGTGGCTGCCGGTTTGCCGGGGCGATCTTCACGAACCTGACCCAGGACCACCTCGACTACCACCCCTCAATGGAGGCCTACTTCGAGGCCAAGGCCAAGTTGTTTGCAGCGCCCTTGCTGGCCCCTGAGGCCCGGGCCGTGGTCAATGTCGACGACCCCTGGGGCAAGCAATTGGCCGAGCGCCTGGGGGATCGCTGCTGGCGGGCCTCCTTGGAGCCGGACTCTGACGCCGATCTACGGATGGAGGCGCTGCAGATGGGTTCGCAGGGGGTCAGCGGAACTCTGATTACCCCGCTGGGTCGCGGAGCGTTCAGCTCGCCGTTGCTGGGCAAGTTCAACCTGATGAACCTGCTGGAGGCTGTTGGTGTCTTGCTGCAGCAGGGACTCCCCCTGGGGGCGATGTTGGAGGCCCTGGGCAGCTTCAAGGGCGTTCCCGGCCGGATGGAGCGGGTTCAGGTGGCCCGCGCGGACTGCGGCGACGCCGCTGCTCCGGCGGTGCTGGTGGATTACGCCCACACCCCCGACGGTTTGGAGAGTGCCCTGAAGGCCTGCCGCCCCTTTGTGGAAGGGCAGTTGATCTGTGTCTTTGGTTGCGGGGGGGATCGCGACCGAACCAAGCGTCCCCAGATGGCGGCGATCGCTGCCCGCTTGGCCGATCAGGTCTTGGTGACCTCCGATAACCCCCGCACCGAAGACCCCGAGCAAATCCTCAAGGATGTGCTGGCCGGGATCCCTGAAGGCACCCCAGTCCAAGTGGACGTGGATCGGGCCCAGTCCATCGCGGCGGCCATCGCCATGGCTGGTCCCAAGGATCTGGTCTTGATCGCCGGTAAGGGCCACGAGGACTATCAAATCCTGGGGACCAAGAAGGTCCATTTCGACGACCGCGAGGAGGCCGAGAAGGCGCTGCGCAGTCGACCCTGTTAGGGAAGCAGCTCACTCACGGCTGCGCTCAGGGCCTCGATTTCGGTGGGGAGGGTGCTGAGATGGGTGCAGGCCCTGAGGCAATCCGGTGAATCCAACCGCCGGATCCAGAGCCCCGCTTGACCCAAGGCCTCAACCGCCTGCGCGGTCTCAACCCCCTCCAGGCGAAAGCTGACCAGACCAGCTGGCGGGGGTTCGCTCAAGAGGGTGCGGCAGCCGGGGAGTGACTGCAGGTTTTGCCAAAGCTGCTGACTGCCCCGGCGAATGCTCTCGAGGCGTTCCGTCTCGCTGCCCTCGGCACTGAGCAACTCCAGGGATTGCCGCAGTCCACTGAAGAGGGGCACACAGGAGGTGGCGACCTCAAAGCGGCGACCATCGCGGTGCCAGCTGCTGCCGGCACTGCTCTCCTGCTCAAGGCTGCGCCAGCCGATCAAGGTGGGCTGGCCTTGATCCAAGAGCCGCTCGGAGAGGGCGACTCCCCCCAGGCCCTCTGGGCCGCAGCACCACTTGTGCCCGGTGAAGGCGTAGATGTCGGCTGCCTGCGCCGCTTCGGCGACGGGAAGGCTGCCCATGGACTGGGCTGCGTCCACCAGCAGCCAGGGTTGTTGGGGGTGCGCCTGCAGGTGTTGGGCCACCGCAGCGATGGGCATCACGGAGCCGGTGTTCCAGAGCAGGTGGGAGAGGACCAGGAGCCGGGTTCTGGGCTTCAGGCAGGTCTGGAGCTGTTCCAGAACGGCTCCCTCAAGGGCCCGCTGGGCGGTGGTCTGGCAGAGCTCCAGCACCGGCAGGGTGGCCAGGGTCAGGTTGTGGCGGCGGGCCAGTTCTTGGCAGGCCGCGACCACGCCTGGGTGCTCGCAGTCACTGATCAGCAGCTCATCGCCCTCCTCCCAGGGCAAGCCCCAGAGGGGCAAGACACATCCACTGGTGACGTTCTCGGTGAGGGCAATGCGATGGGGGCCGACCCCACACCAGCTCGCCAGGCTTCGGCGCAGGCGGCTGGTTTCCTGCTCGATGAAGGGCCAGACATCAGTTGTAAAGGGCCCCAGCTCCTGAATGGTGTGCCAACTGGCTGTGATGGCCTCGAGCGATGGGGTGGGCAGAGGCCCCTGACCGCCGTAGTTGAAGTAGGTCTTGTTGGCCAGTGCTGGGCAGAGGTCGCGAAACATTCGGTGTTCTCTTCAGTAGCCCAAGCTGCGGAGTCCGGGCCGGGGAGAGCCCATGCCAGATGCCGGCAGTCCGCTGCCGCCGCTGGGTGTCGGACGCGGTTGTTGCCTCGTTATCCAGATCAAGAGGCCAATGCCCACGATCAAGAGGATGAAACGGAAGGCCCGTCCGCTGGCTGTCATCCCATCAGCCTAGGCAGCCTGATCCCACTCCACGCCCGCGGTTTGTTGTCTGCGATGGAGGCGGAGGAGCCGGAAGCGCTCGCGGCTGCTGAACACCTGGTAGACGAGCTGCCCCTCCGTTCCCGGTGCGGGCTGGCAGTCCACCTCAGAGGGGAGAACCTCGGAGCGCAGCAGATCGCCGTTGTTGAACTGGTACCAGTAACTGCCCATGGCCCCGTTCCCGTTAGGGACGATCCAAGCCAAAGCCGCGGCGATGTCAAGGCCGATGGTTTCATCAGTATTTCTTCCCCTGGTCGACTCCTGACTTCTGCTGGATAAGGGGGAGGAGCCGACCCCGTTCGATGAAACCCTCCGGTCTTCTGGGACTGACGCTTGGCGTTCTGGTGGTGTGTTTCTTTGTGCCGTCGTTCGCTCAAGTGTTGGTGTTGACCCTGCTCTGTTACTTGGCCTATGCGCGTTTCAGCCGGGTTTAAGCGGGCAGCTTCAACACCGCGATATTCATCCCCACGCCAGCGCTGATGCCGATCAGGTTGGAGAGGCCCAGCACACCGCTGAGGACGGCCCAGGTGGCCCAGAAGGTCCAGGTGGCGGCCAGGCAGAAAAACAACAGCGAGATCAACAGCGCTGGGATCCGCAGGGGATGCCCCACCGTCAGAAAACGAGCCAGGAACTCCGAGACCTTCCGGTAGATCTTGAACATGCGGCGGTTGGCCTGGTCTTTTGGGTTTTAACGGTTGCTGTGGGGGCTTGCTAGCGCCTGCGTTGGAGGCGTTGCCTCAGCCACGGCAATAGCAGGAAATCCATCAGCGCAAAGGTCAGCAGGCAGGGCAGGAAGCCGCGCTCGACGATGTGGCAGATCGGTCTGGTCGCATCAACCTGGCAAATCCACAACTTCCCGAGCCAATAGAGCGCAATCTTGATGGCGAAGTTGCGCCAGGAGCGAGCCGTTGGAGGTTGCATGGCGACCTAGGTGGGAGGCGTGATGCCCTGGGTGACGAAGTACACCGAGACGTACAAGCCAGCGAACACCAGTAAGAGTCCAATGACCACCAATCTCCCGTCCATGGCCGACCGTCCCCTGAGGGTTTGAACACTACTGGTGACAATCCCTTGTGGGCCGCCAACGTGCGAGCTCTAATGGCGCATCGGCATGCATTTGATGGACTTTGAGCCCACAACCGATGGTCTCGGTTACAAGGTTTGCCTGACCAAAGATGGCCATACGGCCTGCGCCTTTGTCAGCAGTGCGCATTTGATTGAAGACAAGCGCCGCCAGCTCGAGGCCTCGATCAAGGCCGATGCTGAGCGCAGCGCCCGCTAGGAGGATTTGCCTTCTTCGATCAGGTCCTTGAGCCAATGGGCCGCCACGGCCCTGGAGATCGAACGGCTGATCAGTAGGTCGCAGATCAATTTCCAGAGCGGTTCACGGCCGGTCTGGGCGTAGTCCTTGGCAAAGGCCAGGCGTTCCTGGGTGCTCCGGCAGGAACGCAGGGCATCGATCAGGCTTTCCCGCTGACTGGTTGAAAGCGTGTCTGCGGGCATGGCCTTGCGCTCGGGTCTAGAGGACCTGGCCCACCAGGACGGCTGCCAGGGCTGAGAACACCGTAATGCTGAGGGCGGTCAGGGGATTCTGTCCCTGGGCGACCGCGTAGCTGGTGATCACGCCGGCCCCAAGACCAGCAACCATCAGTTGTGTAGCAAGGGCGGGGCGTTGATCCATTGCCGCTTGGGTGCGTTCCGTGCAGCTTGGGCCTGTCTTCAAAAAGGGCGAGAGCGAACCGCGGACTTCTTTACCTGCAGTTGATCTTCTTTACCCGCCGCAATGTGTTGAAGCTGGGCGGGCCCTGCCGCTGCTGGCCCACTGTTGCAGTTGCTCCAATTGTTCACGGGCCGTGCGCGAGAGGGGTACGAGTTGTGCCGCGGCGCTGGTGAGGTCGGCCTCTGCGAATTCCCGGGATTCGCTGAAGGCCTGGTGCATCGCTTCAATCACCACCTGCTCGAGTTCTGCCCCAGAGAAACCCTGAGTGCGATCAACCACCACATCCAATGGAATGTGGTGTTGGGGACGTCGTCGGCGGAGTTGCAAATCGAGGATCGTTCGACGCTCTTGGGCATCGGGAAGATCCAAGAGGAAAATTTCATCGAACCGTCCCTTGCGCAGCAGCTCGGCGGGTAGCTTCTCCACCCCATTCGCCGTCGCCACCACGAAGACCGCCGTCGTTTTCTCCGCCATCCAGGTCAACAAACTCGCCAGTACCCGTTGGCTGGTGCCGCCATCGCTGCGGCCATCGGCACTGCCAAAGCCCTTGTCGATCTCATCAATCCAGAGCACGCACGGGGCCATGGCCTCGGCCCGTTGAATCATGTCCCTAGTGCGCGCTTCTGAGGCTCCCACCAGCCCGGCAAACAGCCGGCCGACATCCAAGCGGAGTAGCGGCATGCTCCAGCTGTGGGCAATGGCCTTGGCCGTCAGTGACTTGCCGGTGCCTTGGGGACCCACCAGTAGGACCCCGCGGGGAAGCGGCAGCCCGTAGCGGCGCGCCTCATCGCTGAAGGCCATGTGCCGTTGCTCGAGCCAGCGCTTCAGGGCATCCAACCCGCCGATATCAGCCGGTGTGGCTTCCGTTGGGCAGTACTCCAGCAGTTCGCTGCGGGCGATGGCCTGGCGCTTTTCTTCGAGCACCTCATCGAGGTCCGCGCTGCCGAGTTGTCCCCGACTGGCCAGGCCGCGGGCGGCCACCTGGCGGATCCGCTGCTCACTGAGCCCGCTGCAGCTGTGGGTGAGCAGCTCCAGAAGATCGGCGCCGATGGCCTGGCCACTGGCTTGGGCGATGTTTCCCAGCAGGGCCTGGATCTCCTGTTGGTTGGGCAGAGGAAGGTCCAGCAGGGTGATGCATTCCTCGAGCTCCCGAGGCAGCTGCCATTCCGCCGCGGTGATCACCAGGGTTTGCGGCCGTTGGCGCAGGCTTGAGGCCAGGTTGCGCAGCTTGCGGCAGATGCTGCTGTCGTCGGCGTAGCGGTGAAAGTCGTGCAGCACCAGCAGGGCTGGCTGCTCAGCGGGGAGGGCGCTGAGGCTCTCCAGGGCTGCCAACGGATTGCGCGCGGCTTCTCCGTCCCGGCCGGGCCAGCCCTTGAGCCCACTGATGAAATCCCAGCGGGCCAGCGCTCGCTGATCGAGGCGCTTGGCGGCATCGCCCAAGAGGTTCGCGATCCTCTCCTCCTCCTGGCTGCGGATCCAGAGGATCGGCGTCCGGGCCCGGATCAAGAGATCAAGGTGATCTGCCCAGGCCTGGCTCATGGCTGCAGGTTCTTCAGGGCAGCCCAGCGGGGATCGACGGGCCCATCGCCCGGTTCTGTCTTCAGGTTGGGGCCAGGACACTCCGCGCCGCAGCGATTCACGACCGGCAGCTGGAGGTTGAGTTGCTCAAACACCCAGTGCTCTGGATCGAAATCCGCCCGGGGGTCCATGCTTTCGGTCAGTTCATCGGGATCGAGTTCCAGCACCTCGCTGCCGGCCTCCAGCACGGTCTCCAGATCCATCCCTTGCTCCCGGGCCTGCTCCCCCAGCCAAAGCACCTCGCGGGTTTGGAAGCTCAGGGGGTGGTTGAACTGCTGTAGGCAGCGGTCACAGCAGAGGGTGACGATGGTGTTGGCCTCGCCGTCCAGTTCGAGGACATTGCCTCGATGCACGGCAAGCAGTTGGCCGCGCACCGGGGTCAGGCTGTCAAGTTCGCCGAGCCGTTGGTCGATGGTCCAGTGCTTGCCCTGCTCCAGCAGCTTGAGCTCCTGGAGTGGAACGGGAGTGAGGGGGTCACCGGTCTGGAGACGGTCGCCCATGCCCTATTTCTTGCCCTTCGGTTCGAACGGCATGCGGCTGCTACCCGTGACCGTGGCGGTCACTGTTTTGGCTTCGGCAGCCAATTGCTGATCGAGGATCGACTGCAGGTTGTCGGGCAGCGCCTCGCGGGTCAGCAGGAAGGTCTGAACCGCCTGGAAGACGTTGGCGATCACCATGTAGAGCAGAACACCAGCGGGCAGGGGGAAGAACAGGAACATCCCGGTGATCATCACGGGGGTGATCTTGTTGGCCGTGGCCTGTTGGGGATTGGCGGGCATGCCCATCCCCGAGAGGATCTGACTCAGGAAGAGGGTGACGCCGAAACCGCCCACAAGGATCGCGATATCCCAGTTGATGGCGCCATCGGTGTAGAAGCCAACCTGTCCCAGGGCTTTGATGAAGAGGAAGCCGCTGCGGGCCGCCAAGCCAGGAATCTTGGCTTCAACCGTGACATCACCTGGGGCGATGGCATGGATCGCGCCGTTTTGGTCCACGCTCACCAGGCCTTCGCCCTTGGTCACCGACCAGGTGGGGGCAAAGGCGGAACCGTTCTCGACGCCGCTGAGGACGGAGGCAAAGCTGGCGCCATCCTTGGTGTGCAGGCTGACGGTCTCGGTGTCACCCACGCCGAGCTTGGTTCCCTTCTCCAAGCTGGCGATCACGGGAACGTGATCGGTGCTGGTCACAAAAATGGAGTGGCTTGCACTGTTGAAGGGCTTGGGTTCAACAGCAGCGATCTGATCAGCCGGCAGGACCTTCAGATTGAGGGTGTAGGGAACATCGGCAAACGGTGATCCACGCAGGGTTGCGAACAGCGCAAACAGGATCGGCATCTGCACCAGCAGTGGCAGGCAGCCGGAGAGGGGGCTGCCGAACTCCTTCATCAAGGAGCCCAGTTCCTCCTGTTGCTTTTGCGGGTTGTTGGCGTATTTGGCCTTGATCTCAGCCTGGCGCTTTTGCATCACCGGCTGGGCGATGCGCATGCGGCGGGCATTGCGAATCGAGCCGGCGCTCAAGGGGAAGAGAGCCAGGCGGATCACCACCGTGAGGGCAATGATCGCGAGCCCGTAGCTCGGTACCAATCCGTAGAAGAAATCCAGGATTGGCAGGAGCAGGTTGTCGGAGATGTATCCGATCACGGCGTCGCTAACGGTGGGGTAGGGAGGTGTGAGTCAGTGTCTCAGGCGGCGGCGTCGCCACCGAATCCGGCGGTGCCAGAGCTCTTGGCGGCGGGACCGGATTTCAGCCGTGCCTCGATGAAGGCTTGGGCATCGCGGTAGCGGGGTACCGCGCGCATCTCCAGCTTCATGCCATCGCTCAGGACGAGCACCATGTCACCCCAGAAGCCGAAGCCGCGGGAGACCGAACGAACCTCGCGAATCTGGCTGTAGACCACCTGGGTGCGGTCCCGGCCGAGCCAGCCGCCGGTGACTTCAACCCGGCGGCTGGTGATCCGGAAGCGCAGCCAGAGGGCGCGCACCAGGGCGCCCACGGCGAAGGGGATGCCGATCAGGGTGAGCCCGAACAGCAGGTTGGTGATCAGATCACCCTTGGCAGGCCCGCCTTCATAGAAGACCTCCTCATTGATGCTGGCCCCCGGGGCGACGGGAGCGGGTTGGGAGGCAGCGCTCATGGTCTCAGTCCTGCCTTGGCAACGAGTTCGGAACATTCTCCCAGGAGGAGTTGCTCTTCCGTGTCCGCACTACCCGGTTTGAGCGAGATCAACAGCCAAATCCCCTCGCCCTGATTGGCGATCAGTTGGCTGAGATGGCCATGCAGCAGACGACGCAACCGGTTGCGTTCCACGGAGCGTTTGCTGACCTTGCTGCTGACCACAACGCCCAGGCGGCAGCTCAAGGGGGTGTGGTCCCGTGGATCGGTTTTCAGCAGTTCGGGCTTGGCGGCCATGGTTCTGAGGACCATCCACTGGCCGTGGATCCGCCGACCCTTTTGGTAGATCCGATCAAACACAAAACGCCCCCTCAGCCTGTGTTCCCGAGAGAGCGCCATGGCTTGGGGCTACGCGGGGTTGGCTGAGGGGGCGTTGCTGCCCTCGCTCTTCGAGAGCAAGGGCTTCAGGGGATCAGACCGATAGACGGGCCCGGCCGCGCTTACGGCGGGAGCGGATCACGCGACGGCCGGTGTGGCTCCGCATGCGAACACGGAAACCGGACACCCGTTTGCGCTTACGGCTGGTTCCTTCAAGGGTGCGCTTGGTCATGGCTCCGGCTCGGCTGCGCCTTCAACGTCGATCGCCCAATTTATCAGCTGGGGTGACTCAGAAATCCGAGGTGGCGTCCACCTGGATCAGCCAGCTGCCCAGGTAACCCGAGATCGGCACGGCGCCGGGGGCCTGCGCTAGGGCGTTGAGCTGGAACATGCCTGCGCTGCGCGGATTGATCACCTGCATGTAGACGCCAATGGTCTTGCCGACGGGAACCGGGGTGTCCGGGAAGATCTCGATCGAGCGGCCGTCGGTGGTGACCTCCACGGTCGCCGGAATGGTCTCCTCGCAGCGGGTGCGCTTGGTCATGCTGCCCGACTTCATGTAGCAGAGCTTGATCTTTTGCGGATCAATCGTTGTGTCGAAGCTCTGGGGAATCGAGATAGCCAGCTTCAAGATCGCGGTTTTGCGATCCTTCGGCTTGAGCAGAAAATAGTATTCAGCGCGCTGTTGACGAACGGTGTTCGTTGTGAAGTAGTAGAGCTTGCGGTAATCCTTGGTGTTATCCCAGCGGAACTCCATGATGCTGGGCGTTCCCTGGGCCAAGGCTGCTTTGGGAGCCAGTCCAAGCTGGGCTCCGGCTAGTGCAGCTCCGCAGCCAGCGAAGGCGGCGAGCTTGATCGCTGTCTGTTTGAGGGACATTCGTTTCAAAGAGATCCGCTTGCGATTGATCATTGCGCCTGAAACTTGACCCGTTTGGCCCATTCTCAGGGGGGCAGGGGTTCAGGTCGGGGTCGGTGGGCGGCCAGGCAGCTGGCAGTTGTGACCAGATGCGACTCCCTAGGAGGCGGCGAGGTCGGGCCTGAGCCGTGCGGCCTCCCGCAGATAGGCATGGCGAGCGGGTCGCTCGAGCCAGACGTGGGCCAGGAGGCGAATGCAGCGCTCCAGATCACCGGCCACAGCCATTTGCTGGCAGTCGAGCAGGGCGACCCCATCCCAGCCGGGCCGGTGCCGTGCGATGGCAGCCGGGAAGCAGGCGTCCAGATCAGCGGTGACCGAAAAGGTCAGCGAAAGAATCTGAGCGCCTTCGAGGTTGTTGCGCTCCACCAGAGCGTCGAGCAGCTCGTTAACCGCCTCCTGAATGGCTTCACGGCTGTTGGCCGTCGCGGTGGTGGCGCCCCTCAGGGCGCGGAGCGATTGCTCAGGGCTCATGGGCGATGCAGCCAAAGGGGTTGGCCGCTGCTGCTCAGCTCCAGCTTGAGCCACTGCAGGGCCAGGGAGATCTGGGACCGTCCAGGGATGACCCCTGCGAAGCGCTTTTTCTCCTGCCCAAAGGTGATGGGCTTGGTTTTCTCCAGGTCCAACTCGGCCAGTTCGCAGGCCAGGCGCCGGGCCTGCTCTTCATCGCCCAGGGCATCGACGAGACCCAGCTCTTGGGCTTGGGCACCGCTGAAGACGCGTCCATCGGCAAAGCGACGGACCTCGTCTTCGCTGAGTCCCCGGCCTTCGGCAACGGCGCTGACGAACTGCCCGTAACTGGAGTCGATCAACTCCTGCAGCACCTGCCGCTCGCCACTGCTAAGGGCCCGGTCCGGGGAGAGGATGTCTTTATAGATGCCGCTTTTGACGGTTTCAAATTGGATGCCGATCCGCTCGAGCAGGCGCGAGAGGTTGTTGCCCCGCAGGATCACACCGATTGAGCCGGTGATGGAGCCGGGATTGGCGACGATCTTGTCGGCGGCCACACCGATGTAGACGCCACCGGAGGCGGAGATATTGCCGAAGCTGGCAATCACCTTGCACTGCTTCTCCCGCAGGCGCAGCAGGGCCGCATGAATCTCCTGGCTGTCTCCCACGGTTCCGCCAGGGCTGTCGATGCGCAGCAGTAGGGCAGGGAATTCGCGTTTTTCGACCTCGCGCAGGGCCTTCAGCACCCGTTTGCGCGTGCCGGAGGCAATGGGCCCTTCAATGGCAATCCGCGCGAGTTTGCGGCGTGACTTGCGTCGCCAGGGCCAGGGCATCGAGTCGATCTGCAGTGGCTGGATCTTAAAAAGGAGCCTGTGGGCGATTGGAGCCGGTGAATCTGCGCTGGCTGGCCATGGTCCTCCCCTTCGCGCTTTGGGGAACCGCGATGGCGGCAATGCGGCCCCTACTGGATGGGGCGGGCCCCCTGACCTTGGCTTGGATGCGGCTTCTGCCTGCGGGGCTGGTGGTCTTGCTGGCGGCCCAGCTCCTGGGTCGCTCCATGGCGGTCGATCGCCGCGATTGGTTTTGGTTTGCCCTATTCGTCGTGGTGGATGCCACGGCATTTCAGGGGTTGCTGGCGCGGGGCTTGGGCGGCACCGGCGCGGGCTTGGGCTCAGTCCTGATCGACTCCCAGCCGCTGCTGGTGGCCCTGCTGGCCCGCAGCCTGTTTGGCGAGGCGATTAATCCTGTGGGTTGGGTGGGCCTGCTGGTGGGCTTGCTCGGCATCCTCTGCCTCGGGCTGCCGGAATCCCTGCTGCGGCAGTGGTGGCTGATGGGCCCGGAGGTCTTCGGTGAGACCGCCTGGAGCCATGGTGAGCTCTGGATGTTGGCCGCGGCGTTGGCCATGGCTTTGGGGACGGTCTTGAGTCGCTATGCCTGCCGCCACAGCGATCCAGTGGCGGTCACCGGCTGGCACCTGGCCCTGGGGGCGCTGCCTCTTTTGGCGGGGGCAGCCTTGGAGCCGCTCTGGAACCCCGCAGCCCTGGGCCCCTGGCCG
Organism: Synechococcus sp. CB0205; assembly: GCF_000179255.1. Taxonomy (NCBI): domain Bacteria; kingdom Bacillati; phylum Cyanobacteriota; class Cyanophyceae; order Synechococcales; family Synechococcaceae; genus Synechococcus; species Synechococcus sp. CB0205. The sequence goes on along the minus strand of NZ_ADXM01000070.1, from coordinate 14,210 downwards.
CAGTGGTCAGGCACCGGCTGGCTGCTGATGGCCTACGCCGCCCTCTTCGGCAGCGCCCTGGCCTACGGACTGTTCTTTTGGTTCGCCAACAATGGAGAGCTGACCAGTTTCACGGCGCTGACCTTTTTGACCCCCGTTTTCGCGCTGCTCTGCGGCGTGGCTCTGCTCGAGGAGAGCCTGAGTGCCTTGCAGTGGCTCGGCGCGGCCTTGGCCCTGTTGAGCGTGGTTTTGATCAACCGCCGCACCCAGTTGTGGCAACCGGACTCGATGGAGCAGGAGGTCACGCCATGAGCGCGCGCGCTTTGTCGATCCTTGTGGTGGCTCCTGCCCTGGGCCCGCTGGGCAGCGGCAAAGCGGGGGGCGTGGAGCTCACCTTGACCAGCCTGGTGAGCGGGCTGCTCGAGCGGGGCCATCAACTGACGGTCGTGGCGGCCGAGGGCTCCCGCTTGCCCCCGAGCTGCGATGGGGCCGCCCTACTGGCTGAAGCAGGAGCGCCCCAGGAGAGTTGCCAGCACGCCCCAAGGGCTTCGGATGTGCTGATGCCAGCCGAGGGACTGCTGCCGCGGCTTTGGCAAAGGGCGCTGCGGGAGCCCTGCGATCTGGTGCTGAACCTGGGCTACGACTGGCTCCCCTTTTGGCTGACCCCTCTGGTTGAGGTGCCGATCTTTCACCTGGTGAGCATGGGCTCGGTGAACCAAGCCATGGATGCGGCCATTGCGGAGTTGGCCCGCTGGGATCAACGCCGGCTGGCCTTCCATACCGCCACCCAGGCCGCTGATTTCGCCCTGCCGCAGCCCCCCGTTGTGGTCGGCAATGGCTTTGATCTCTCCGCCTATGACCTCTGCCAAGAACCCGAGCCCCTGTTGGGCTGGGTCGGCCGGGTGGCGCCTGAAAAAGGCTTGGAGGATGCGGCCGTCGCCGCGGCTCAGCTGGGGCAGCGCCTGGCCGTCTGGGGCCTGGTGGAGGACCCCGCTTACGCCCAGCGGGTTGAAGCCTCCGTTCCCTCGGGCACCCTGGATTGGCGGGGGTTTCTGCCCACGGATGCCCTTCAGGCGGAATTGGGTCGCTGCCGGGCCTTGCTGAACACCCCGAAGTGGAATGAGGCCTACGGCAATGTTGTGGTCGAGGCCATGGCCTGCGGTGTGCCGGTGGTGGCCTACCGCAGGGGCGGACCTGGTGAATTGATTCAGCCCGGCCTCAATGGTTGGTTGGTGGAACCCGACCAGCCTCGGGCCTTGGCAGAGGCGCTGGAGAGGGTTGATCAGATCGATCGCCGTCAGTGCCGGCAATGGGTGGAGGGCCAGGCCTCCAGGGCCGTTCTGGCAGAACGGCTGGAGCAGTGGTTGGAAGCCGGCCTGATGGGGAAAGGGCGATAGGGTCGGGCCTGCTTCGATCCAGCAACGTGCGCAACCGCAAGCCCTGGTTGGTGCTGTTGCTGGTGGCGGTTGCCGGTCTGCTGCTGTTTGTTTGGCGGCTCGGCATGACGGGTCTGGTGGATGAGACCCCCCCGCTGTTTGCCGCGTCCGCCAAGGCCATGGCGGAGACCGGTGATTGGCTGACGCCGCGGGTCAACGGTTTGCCGCGCTACGACAAGCCGCCCCTGGTCTATTGGCTGATGGGGTTGGGCTATGCCCTGCCCGCTCAGGACCTCTGGAATCCTTTCGGCACCTGGGCCTCGCGGCTCCCATCAGCACTCAGTTCCATCGGCTTGATGCTGCTGATGGCCCTCACCCTGCTGCGCCGCCCCCAGGGCCAGCCCGATGGGGCCCAGCAGGCCGTCACGGCCATGGCGGCGGCCTTGGCCTTTGCCCTCTCGCCACTGGTCCTGCTCTGGAGCCGCATCTCGGTCAGTGATGCGCTCTTCAGTGGCTTGTTGTCGGCGGCACTGCTGTTGTTTTGGTGGCGCTACGCCGGCCTCTGCCGTTGGTGGGTTCCCTGGTTGGTGCTGGGTCTGGCCGTGCTGGCCAAGGGGCCCGTGGCGGTGGTCCTGGCGGGGCTGACTGCGCTGCTGTTTGCCCTGCTGCAGCGTGATCTCCCGGGTTTATGGGCCCTTTGGAGACCCTGGCGTGGCCTGGCCCTGACGGCGGCGGTGGCCTTGCCCTGGTATGTACTTGAGCTGTTGGTGGAAGGGCAGCCCTACTGGGACAGCTTTTTCGGTTACCACAACCTTCAGCGCTTCACCGGCGTGGTCAACAACCACCTCCAGCCCTGGTGGTTTTTCTTCCCTGTGCTGGTGGTGGCATCGCTGCCCTTCACCCCCTTGCTGCTGGCTGGTCTGGTGGGGGCCCTGCGTCTCCAACCGGCCCCCCCCGAGCAGTCCTTGCAGCGCTTTGCGGCCTGCTGGCTGCTGGCGGTCTTTGTCTTTTTCACCGCAGCGGCCACCAAGCTCCCCAGCTACTGGATCCCCGCGACACCAGCCGCAGGGCTTTTGATTGCCTTGGCTGCGCAAAACCTGCGGCCGGGATGGCGCTCCGCGGTCCTAAGGGGGAGCACCCTGGCCCTGGTGGGGGTGCTGACGGCCGGTCTGGCCGCCGGGAACCTCTGGGTTCCCTTGATTAATGAGCCGGAGATGCCGACCTTGCCCTCGGCCCTGCTGGCCAGTGGAGCGCTGACGCGCGCCTCGCTCTGCTTTGGCGTGGGTGGGGTGGCGGCACTGCTGCTCTGGTGGGGCCCCTCCAGCGCCCGCAGGGGCTGGCTGCTGGTTCAGCAGTTGGGCATGGGGGCGTTTGTCGTGACCGCGCTGGTGCCCATGGTCGAGTTGGGGGACCGCCTACGTCAGCTCCCAATTCGCCGTATGGCCTCCCTGGCGCTGGAGCAGCAGTGGCCTCAGGAGCCCCTGGCGATGGTGGGCATCCTCAAACCGTCGCTGCACTACTACACCCAACAGGTGGTGGTCTACGAGGGGGTGCAGCCCAATGGCCCGCTGAACCTCAATGACCGTTTGGCCAAGGAACAGCGGCGCGGCCAGCAACCGTCTCCGGCGTCTCCAGGGGCCAGCGTTCTGGTGGTGATCGACGGCAATACCGCGACCTTGCCCCACTGGCGTGGGGTGCCGCACCAGCGCCTGGGAACGATCGGTCTCTACGAGCTTTGGCGGGTTCCCCGTCCAGCCCTGAACCAGTGGTCTAAGGACCTGGCGGAACGGGCGGGTTTGGCTCCGGATTGGCAGGAGCCCCGCCCCGAGCGCTACTGATCGGTCTCGCTGGGGGTGCCCATGGCGACCCCTTGGTCCATCGTGTCCCGTTGGCAGAAGCTGCAGTGCCCCCAGCGCTGGAGTTCCCCGACGGGTGAGGGGCGTTTGCAGGTGGGACAGGACCCCATGCCAAAGACGTCCACACGGCTGGGATGCTGCGCCCAAATCTCCTCCTCCAGGCCACTGCCCGCTGGGGGCAAGGGCGTGCTTTGGTGTTGCTGGAACTGTAGGTCCTTGACCGCAAATCCAGCGCCACGCAAGGCGCCGAGCAGTTGGTGCTTGTTAAAGCGAAGGGCCTGGAGCCATTGGGGGTGCTGGGCTCCCACCACAAGTCGTCCGCCCTGCAGGCGCAGCGGCCGGCAGTGGGGTGCGAGCTGGGGGCCGGCGATCCGCGGCCAAGCCTGCCAGAGCCCCGCCAAGCTCCCCTCGTCCTTCCACTCCTTCTGCAGGCTGCTCAGGGAGTCCCCCAGCCCTTGAATCGGTGGCCTGGGCGGCGGCACCAAGAGGTTCACGTCCCCTTGGCGTCGCGTTTGGTTGCGGGGGGCGATGCCCATGGGGAGACCCTAGGGGAATTGGCGCTGTGCAGGGCGGCCTGCGCTGGTTAGTCTCGGCCTCAGCTCTGCTTGCTCCATGGGCTTTTTTGATCGCCTCGGCCGGTTGGTTCGTGCCAACGCCAACGCAGCCCTGAGTGCGGCTGAAGATCCCGTCAAGATCCTCGACCAATCGGTTGCGGACATGCAGGCCGATCTGGTCAAACTGCGCCAGGCCGTCGCCACGGCGATCGCCAGCCAGAAGCGGATTCAGAACCAGGCCGATCAGGCCGATGCCCAGGCCAAAACCTGGTACGAGCGTGCCGAGTTGGCCCTCAAAAAAGGCGAAGAGGACCTGGCCCGTGAGGCCCTGGGGCGCCGTAAGACCTGTCAGGACACCGCCATCGCACTGCAGGGCCAGCTGCAGAGCCAGTGCGGCCAGGTGGATCAGCTGAAGAAGAGCTTGGTGCAGCTCGAAAGCAAGATCGCCGAAGCCAAGACCAAAAAAGACATGCTCAAGGCGCGGGCCCAGGCGGCAAAAGCCCAGGAGCAGCTGCAGAGCGCAGTGGGCAGCCTCGGGACAAATTCCGCCATGGCTGCCTTCGAGAAGATGGAGGAGAAGGTCCAAGCCCTGGAGGCCCGCAGTCAGGCCGCCGCTGAACTGGCCGGTGCAGATCTGGAAAGCCAGTTCGCCGCCCTGGAGGGGGCACCTGAGGTCGATTCCGAGCTGGAGGCCCTGAAGGGCAAGCTCTCGGGTTCTTCCGAGGCCCCGTCCCTGCCCGCCGGTGCTGAGGGGGTGCAGCCGGTCAAGGTGAGCGAGGTTGATACGGAGCTTGAAGAGCTCAGGCGTTCCATCGACAAGCTCTGAGCTCTCCATACAATCGCCAGACCCATGACAGCAGCCGTGTCCGTTCTTCAGCTCACCGATGCCAACTTCCAGGCCGAGGTGCTGGAGTGCTCGACCCCAGTGCTCGTCGACGTTTGGGCCACTTGGTGCGGCCCCTGCCGTCTGATGGCGCCGATGATGGATTGGGCGGCCCAGGAGTACGCCGGTCGCCTGACCGTGGGCAAGTTGGAGGCTGACCCCAACCCAGCGAGTCGCGATTTGATGCAGGTGCAGGGCCTGCCCGCTCTGGTGCTGTTTAAGGACGGCCAAGAGATCGCTCGCCACGAGGGCGCCATGGCGAAGCCCCAGCTCCAGGCTTTCTTGGATGCCCAGCTCTGATCCGTTCTCGATTTCCGAACGGGTTCGTGGGCTAGGTAGCGGCGTTTTTGCCCGCAATGACCAACGCAAGGTGGCCTATCGGGCTCGGTCAGAGGCCGGGCTGGCCCCCCTACTTGACCTGTCCTTGGGGTCAACCGATCTCCAACCACCGCCGGTGGCGATCGAGGCCATCCGCCAACGCCTCGGCCATCCCGACAGCGCTTCCTACTGCCTGCACGGCGCGACGGCCCCGCTCCGTGAAGCCATCGCGGCGTGGGCCGAGCGGCGCTTTGGGGTGGCGGTGGACCCCGCCAGCGAGGTCCTGTTCCTGGTGGGATCCCAGGAAGGCACCGCCCACCTGCCCTTGGCGGTGCTCAATCCCGGCGATTCCGCGCTCCTGCTGGATCCCTTCTATCCCTCCCACCTGGGGGGGCTGCGCTTGGCATCCGCGCAGCCGCGCTTCCTGCGTCTGGAGCGGGAGCGGGGCTTTGCCCCCAACTTTGATCAGCTGAGCGCTGCGGAGTGGGATGCGCTCAAGTTGATGGTGCTGGGCTTCCCCCACAACCCAACGGCCACCACGGGAGAGCAGGGCTGGGTGGATGAAGCGGCCGCGCGGGCCGTTCGCCATGGCCTGGTCTTCGCCCACGACAACCCCTATGTCGATTTGGCCCTCGAGGGGGAGGCTCCGTCTCTGCTGCGCTCCCCCCATTGGCGCCAGTGCGGCATTGAGTTTTTCTCCTTCTCCAAAGGTTGGTGTCTGGGTGGATTCCGGATGGCCTTTGCGATTGGTGCTGCACCCCTGATCCAGGCCCTGCGCCAGCTCAAGGGGGTGGTGGATTTCAACCAGTCCTTAGCCCTGCAGGCGGGGGGAATTGCGGCCCTCGAGCAGGCGCCCGATTGGCCAGAGCGGCTCAAACCGGTGTACCGGGAGCGCCGCGACCGAATGATCGCGGCGTTGACGGCGGCCGGTTGGCCCGTGCAGCGCCCGTCGATGGCGCTCTACCTCTGGCTGGCCTTGCCTGAGCAGGCCCGCCAGCGCGGTTGGACCTCCGAGCAGTTCTGCGGCCAGTTGCTGGAGGCGACAGGCGTCTGCCTGACCCCCGGGAACGGCTTCGGGGAGGGGGGCGAGGGGTTCGCGCGCTTGGCCTTGGTCCATGACACGGCGGCCCTGGAGGCCGGCGCCCAGCGCATGGGGGCATGGCTGAGCAGCCTTTAAGCGCCGCGGCTCTGGCGCGGCAGTTGCGCCAAACCCCAGGGGACTATCCGCTGCCTTGGCGGATTCAGGTGCTGCCGATCTGTGCGAGCACGGAACGGGAGCTGGATCAGTGGCTCCGGCGTGATCCCATGGCTTCAGCCGCCCGCGTGGTGCTGGCTCGTCGCCAGGGATTTGGCCAGGGCCAGCAGGGACGCTCTTGGTCTTCTCCCGCCGGTGGGATCTGGTTGAGTGCCGCCTTGCCCTGGCCTTGCGAGGGGGATCGAGCGGCCTCCCTGGCCCTGGCGGTGGCCGTCGGTTTGGCCCTGCAGTTGGAGGGGCTGGGCTTGGCGCCGGCGATCAAATGGCCGAACGATCTGTTGGTCTCGGGCCGCAAGCTCTGTGGATTTTTGCCGCGCCTGGCCTGGCGTTCCGGCGCCGTTCGCCACGCCCGCATTGGTTTGGGCCTCAATGGCTCCAATGCCGTACCGATGGGGGCGATCAGCCTGGGACAACTGCTGGGCAGGCAGCAGCCGGCTGCCTTGGCGGCGCGCGTACTGCGGGCCTTGGAATGGGCCGTGGCCGCGGCGGACCAGCCCGAGCTGGTGCGGCGGCAGGCCGAGCAACGCCTCTGGGACCCCGGTGGCGTTGAGCATGACGGCCAGCACTGGACGATCACGGGCCTCAGCCAGGACGGTGGCTTGCAGCTGCAGAACGGGTCCGGTTCGCTGGTGCTCAGGCGCCGTTTCTAGGGCTTCCTAGGATGCGGATGTGATGCGCCCTCCACGGCTCCGTTGGCTGCTGTTGACGCCGGTGCTTCTGGCTGGACCGGTTGCGTCTGAGCCCAGTGGACCCTTGGAGCCGCCGCCCCTGCGTCCCTCCCTGCCGCAGCTTCAGGCGCTGCCGCCGCCGAAGCGGTTTGATCAGTCCCTGGATGCGCTGGTGCGCCAGGGCATCGTCACCCCCTCGGAGCGTCGGGCCCTGCGGGGGGGCGGAGGGGAGCTCCGGCCCCTGGATGTGGGGGCCTTTCAACAGGCCTGTCGCAGCGGTGCGCTCTCCGCCCGTGAATGCAGCGGTGGCATCGCCTTGCGCTGGGGTCTGCGGCGTGAGGGGTCCCGGCGTCCTCCCCTGTCGGTTCCGGTGTCGGCCTTGCTCGGCGGCCGCTTTGACCTGGCCAAGGTGTTTCGGGTGACGCCTCGGCCGGCACCGGTGGCGGGTAATGGCAACCGCCGGTTGCTGCTGCCGATCATTGGTTCGGCCTTCAAGTCCAGCGGTTTTGGCTGGCGTTTGCATCCCCTGCTTGGGGGCTGGCGTCTTCATGCCGGAGATGACCTGGCGGCCCCGGAGGGCACCCCGGTGGTGGCGGCGTTGGCCGGTCGGGTGGTGAGCAGTGGCTTGGCCGGTGGCTATGGCCTGGCGGTGGAGGTGGAGCACCAACGGCCGCGCCGCCGCAGCCTTTACGGCCACCTCTCTGAGCTCTATGTCCGCGCCGGTGATCGGGTGTTGCAGGGGGAGGTGCTTGGCCGGGTGGGCAGCACCGGCTTGAGCACAGGGCCCCACCTGCATTTCGAGCTGCGTCAACCGGTTTCCGGTGGCTGGGTGGCCGTTGATCCGGGGGAGTTCGATCCCGGTTCAGCCCTGCGCGGGAGCGATGCGGTGGCCCTGTTGATGGGGCAACTGATCAGCAGCCTGGAGCGACCTGGGGGCTAGGGCTGGGATCCAGCGCCAGCACTCACCAGACGTCCATCGTGGAAGTGCACGACCCGCTGGGCCCGCGCCGCCACCTCGTGTTCGTGGGTCACCAGCAGGATGGTCACCCCCTCCCGCTGGTGCAGTTCATCAAACAGATCCAGGACCTCGGAGGTGGTGCGGGAATCGAGGGCCCCGGTGGGTTCGTCCGCCAGCAGCAGGTTGGGTTGGTTGATGATCGCCCGGGCGAGGGCGACACGCTGCTGTTGTCCGCCGGAGAGCTGGTTCGGTTTGTTGTAGAGGCGCTCGCCAAGGCCGATCCGCTCAAGGGCACGGATGCCCCGCTGCTCACGCTCCTCAGCCGGAACGCCTGCATAGACCATGGGCAACATCACGTTCTCCAGGGCCGTCAGCTCCTGGAGCAGGTGAAATTGCTGGAAGACAAAGCCCAGTTCGCGGTTCCTGAGGTCGGCGAGTTGATCGTCGGAGAGTTGCTCAACGGCGGTGCCGTTGAGGCGATAGCTGCCGCTGGTGGGCCGATCGAGGCAGCCCAGGATGTTCATTGCGGTGCTCTTGCCTGAGCCCGAGGTGCCCATGACGGCGACGTACTCACCGCGTCGCACGCTCATGCTCAGGTCATCGAGGGCAATGACTGTGGTGTCACCGCTGCCGTAGGTCTTGCGAATGTGCTCGAGTTCGGCAACGACGGGCCCGGTGCCGCTTGCCATCAACCCACAGGCAGGCCCGCGGCCGAAGCGAGGGCTTTCTGAAGCATCGGGGTGCCGGAGACCGCACCACTGGCCCAGGTGAACAGCGGGTTGGACAGGATGCCGCCCACGGCCGTGACCACGACACAGGACACCAGGGCGGCCCGAAGGGGCTGCAGTCCAGCAAGGTTCCAGTTGAGGTCTGGGTAGGCCTTGACCACCTCAGAGGCCTCTTGGGGCTCCTTGACCACCATCATCTTGATCACCGAGATGTAGTAGTAAATCGAGACCACGGAGGTCAGTAGGCCGACCACGACCAGCAGGTACTGGTGGTCTGCCCAACCGGCGAAGAAGAGATAGATCTTGCCGAAGAAGCCCAGCATCGGAGGGATGCCACCGAGGGAGAGCAGGCAGAGGCTCAGGCCCAGGGTGATCAGTGGATCCTTTTGGTACAAGCCGGCGTAGTCGCTGATTCGATCACTGCCCGTGCGCAGGGAGAACAGGATGATGCAAGCGAAGGCCCCCAGGTTCATGAACAGGTAGGCGGCCATGTAGAGAACCATTGCCGCGTAACCGTCTTCGGTTCCGCAGACCAGGCCGATCATCACGAAGCCGGCCTGACCGATGGAGCTGTAGGCCAGCATCCGCTTCATCGAGGTCTGGGCCAGGGCGACGACGTTGCCCAGGACCATGCTCAAGATGGCCAAGACGGTGAAGAGAAGCTTCCACTGGGCCTCGAAGGGCTCAAAGCAACCCACCAGGATCCTCAGGGCCAGGGCGAAGCCAGCGGCTTTGGAGCCGACCGAGAGAAACGCCACCACTGGTGTGGGCGAGCCTTCATAGACGTCAGGGGTCCACTGGTGGAAGGGCACCGCTGCGATCTTGAACGCGACGGTGGCCAGAACGAACACCAAGGCCAGGGCAGCCACCGGCGAAGCGCTGGTTTGCAGTGCAATGCCGACAGCCTCCAGGCTGGTGCTGCCGCCGGTCAAGCCGTAGAGCAGGGAGGCGCCATAGAGGAACACTGCAGCAGCGGCGGACCCCACCAGCAGATATTTCAGTGCGGCTTCGGAGCTGCGGGCATCGCGCTTCATGTAGCCCGACAGCAGATAGCTCGCCACCGAGAGGGTCTCGAGGGAGACAAAGATGCTGACCAGGTCGGTGGACCCGCAAAGCAGCATTGCGCCAAGGGTGGCCGCCAACAGGATCGAGGCGTATTCACCAACGGGGGTGCCCGCCCGCTCGACGTAGCGCCAGCTGATTAAGAGGGAGACCAGGGTTGAGGCGGCGACCACTGCGCGAAAGGCAATGGCCAGGTTGTCGGCCAGGAAGGAGCCGAGGAAGGAGGGTTCAAGCGGTGCTGCGTCCCATTGCAGGGCGAGCAGGACCAGAGCGCTGCCCAGTCCGAGATAAGAAAAGAGGGGGACCCACCGTGCAGCTGCTTTTTCCCCCGCCAGGTCCACCAGCAGGCAGGCCAGCATCGCGAGCAGGACTGCACCCTCCGGTGCAATGGCTCCTGCATTGAGCTGCAGCGATGTGATGCCACTCACCAGGGGAGCAGCCGCAGTGGAAACGGTCTCGGCGGCAGCCAGGAGAGAGAACACAGCTGTTGGATCACGCCCGTTGGGCTGGACTGTAGCCGCGCTGGCGTCGTCCTTCGGACTTTCTCGCCGGGGTTGACCGCCGGTGCGATAAAGAGGGAAGCGGTTCACCGCCTGCCTGTGGCGCACACCCTCGTCATCGTTGAAAGCCCCACCAAGGCCCGCACCATCCGCGGGTTCTTGCCGAAGGACTTCAAGGTTGAGGCCTCGATGGGGCACGTGCGCGACTTGCCCAACAACGCGAGCGAGATCCCCGCTGCCCACAAGGGCGAGAAGTGGGCCAATCTCGGCGTGAACACCACCAACGACTTCGAGCCGCTCTACGTGGTGCCGAAGGACAAAAAGAAGGTGGTCAAGGAACTCAAGGACGCCCTCAAGGGCGCCGATCAACTCCTACTGGCGACCGACGAAGACCGGGAAGGGGAATCGATCAGCTGGCACCTGCTGCAGCTGCTCAACCCGAAGGTGCCGGTGAAGCGGATGGTCTTCCACGAGATCACCAAGGAGGCCATCGGTCGCGCCCTGGAGCAGACCCGAGAGCTCGATATGGAGCTCGTCCATGCCCAGGAAACCCGGCGGATCCTCGATCGCCTGGTGGGTTACACCCTCTCCCCGCTGCTCTGGAAGAAGGTCGCCTGGGGCCTGAGCGCCGGACGGGTCCAGTCCGTGGCCGTGCGGCTGCTGGTGCAACGGGAACGGGCCCGCCGTGCCTTCAAGAGCGGCAGCTATTGGGATCTCAAAGCCCAGCTGGCTCAAGGCAGTTCCCCCTTTGACGCCAAGCTCACCCACCTCAAGGGCGAGCGCATTGCTGGTGGTTCCGATTTCGACGAAAACACCGGTGGACTGAAGGCCGGCAGCAAGGTTCGTTTGCTCAGCGAGGCCGATGCCCGCAGCCTGCGCGAGGCCGTCTTGGCTGCGCCCTGGCGGGTGTCGTCCGTGGAGGAAAAGCCCTCCACCCGCAAGCCGGTGGCCCCCTTCACCACCAGCACCCTGCAGCAGGAGGCGAACCGCAAGCTGCGTCTCTCGGCCCGCGAGACCATGCGCACGGCCCAGGGGCTCTACGAGCGGGGCTTCATCACGTACATGCGCACCGACTCGGTGCATCTCAGTGACCAGGCGATCAATGCGGCCCGCAACTGTGTCGCCGATAAATACGGCAAGGACTACCTGAGCGGCTCACCCCGTCAGTTCTCCACCAAGGCCCGCAACGCCCAGGAGGCCCACGAGGCGATTCGCCCCGCCGGTGAGAGCTTCCGTGATCCCTCCACCACTGGCTTGGACGGCCGGGACCTGGCCCTCTACGAGCTGATCTGGAAACGCACCGTCGCCTCCCAGATGGCGGAAGCCCGCCTGACCATGCTCAGCGTTGAGTTGGAGGTGGATGGCGGCAGCCTCGGACCCGCCAGCTTCAAGGCCAACGGCAAGCGCATCGATTTCCCCGGTTTCTTCCGCGCCTACGTCGAGGGAAGCGATGACCCCGATGCGGCGCTGGAAGGCCAGGAAGTCCTGCTGCCAAGCCTGAAGAGCGGCGATAGCCCCAGCTGCAAAGGCGTGGAGGCGCTGGGCCACCAAACCCAGCCCCCCGCTCGCTACAGCGAAGCGGCCCTGGTGAAGATGCTCGAGAAGGAGTGCATCGGTCGCCCCTCCACCTACGCCTCGATCATCGGCACGATCGTCGACCGCGGCTACGCGACCCTGCAGAGCAATGCCCTGACCCCGAGCTTCACGGCCTTCGCTGTGACGGCCCTGCTGGAGGAGCATTTCCCCGATTTGGTGGACACCAGCTTCACGGCTCGAATGGAGGGCACCCTCGATGACATCTCCACCGGGAAGGTGCAGTGGCTCCCTTACCTGGAGAGCTTCTACAAGGGTGATCAGGGGCTCGAGACCCAGGTTCAGCAGAGGGAAGGGGATATCGACCCCACCGCCTCCCGCACCATTGCCCTGGAGGGGCTGCCCTGTGTGGTTCGGATTGGTCGCTTTGGGGCCTATCTGGAAACCAAGCGCGTGGCTGACGACGGCAGCGAAGAGCTCCTGAAGGCCACCCTCCCCAATGAGATCACTCCAGCGGATCTCGACGCGGACAAAGCGGAATTGATCCTCAAGCAGAAGGCCGATGGGCCTGAAGCGTTGGGTGAAGATCCCGAGACCGGAGATTTGGTCTATCTGCTGTTTGGCCAGTACGGGCCCTACGTGCAGCGCGGTCAGGTCAGTGACGAGAATCCCAAGCCCAAGCGGGCCTCCCTGCCCAAGGGCACCAAGCCCGAAGACCTGACCCTGGAGGACGCCCTGGGGCTGCTGCGTCTCCCCAGGCACCTGGGCGAACACCCCGATGGCGGCAAGGTCGAGGCCGGTCTGGGTCGGTTTGGCCCCTATGTCGTCCACCACAAGGGCAAGGGCGAGAAGGACTACCGCTCCCTCAAGGCTGAGGACGATGTCCTGATGGTGGGCCTCTCCCGTGCCCTGGAGTTGCTGGCGATGCCCAAGCGGGGTCGCGGCGGCCGCACGGCCCTGAAGGATCTCGGCACTCCTGAGGGCGGCGATGACGCCATCCAGCTCTTTGATGGTCCCTATGGCCTGTACGTCAAGCAGGGCAAGGTGAACGCCTCGCTGCCGGAAGGAACAACAGCCGACACCATCACCCTTGAGCAGGCGGTGGAGTTGCTGGCCGCAAAGGCGGCCTCGGGCAAAGGCAAGGGCCGCAAGAGCGCAGCGAAATCCACCACCGCCAAGAAACCAGCCGCCAAAAAGCCCGCGGCGAAAAAAGCGCCGGCCACCACCAAAACCGGTCGGCTTCGGGCTAGCGCAGTGAGGATCATCAAGGCGGCCGACAGCTGATGGCGCCACTGCGCTGGGGTTCGCTTGTGTTGCTCGCAGCGGCCTTGGCCGGCTGCCAGGGCACCCCCCTTGGCGACCAGCTGTCGCGGAGTTTTTCCAGTCCGCTCCCCGAGGCACCGCCTGCGGCCGCCCCGACTCAGCCCGCCGAGCCCAAGAAGGAGGAGAAACCCGTGGCCCAAAAGCCGGCGCCGAAACCCCCTGAAGCGCCAGCAGCTCCTCGCCCCAGCGCACCACCGGCTCCCTATCGGGTGACGATCAAGTTGCCCGCCGCTGACCCTTCCGCCCCTGCGGAGGTGCTGACCCAGGCCTTGCGCGCCGCTGGCTTGGCCTTTGAAGTGGAGACCATCGAGCGCGTCCCCAACGGGACGACGCCCACACGCACTGCTGCGCCTGAACCGCGCTAGGCCGGCCCGATCCCATGTCCTTGAGTCGCCGTCAGGCCCGACAGCTCACCGATACGGCCTACCTGGCGGCGGCCACAGCCTTGCTCTGGGTGGGCCTTTACTACCTCCCGGTGGGTGGTGCCCTGTTTCGCCTGGCGCTGCCCTTGCCCCTGGCGTTGCTGCAGCTTCGCCATAACGGCCGTTGCGCCGTGGAGGGTGTGGCCGTGGCGGCCCTGCTCTTGGTGGCCTTGATGGGGCCGATTCGCGGTCCGTTGGTGCTCTTCCCCTATGGCTTCCTGGCCCTTTGGCTGGGCTGGTGTTGGAGACGTGGTCTGAGTTGGTACCTGAGCTGGGGCGTGGGTGTGTTGATCGGCGCCGGTGGCTTCCTGGTGCGGGTGGCGGTGCTCTCGATCCTCCTGGGCGAAAACCTTTGGGTCCTGATCACCTCCGCCGCCTCCCAGATGCTGGAGCGGCTTCTTGGCTTGGTCCAGATCGGCGGTGGACCGGATCTCTTTCAGGTGCAGCTGATGGCCCTTGCCCTGGTGCTGGTGCAAAACCTGATCTATGTGCTGGCCCTGCATGCGGTGGCCCTCTGGATCTTTCCCCGCCTGAAGAGTCCGATCAGCGAGCCTCCGGCCTTGTTGCGCCCCCTATTGGCCCTGGATCCGCTTTGACACTGGAGCGAATCAGCGGCGAGGCGGCCTGGGCGGAGCAGTGGTGCCAGCGCCTCAGGGCCGCTGCCAGCGAGACCCGAGTGTTGTTGCTTCTGGCTGGAACGGACACGGCGGCGGTGCCGGGGATCTCGGCCGCCGGGGCCACCCCTGAGTCGCGCCGCTTCACGGCCGCCGCCGATGCCGAGTTGCTCTGGCAGGG
>NZ_ADXM01000071.1:0-4409 GCF_000179255.1 Synechococcus sp. CB0205 | reverse complement strand
ATCTCTCCAGGTCTAGCGTCTAGGTAGTAACTATCTACATCTCCAAGATCGGTCGAGAAACCGTAGATCTTTTCATTCAGCGGCGCAGTGCCGGAGAAGAAGTAAGGGTTATTGCCATCAACAAGAAAGGGGGATGTTTCCATGTTCACATCAGTTACCCGCAAACTGTATCGCTGTTGAACACGAAAAAGGGGACTGTCATATTTGTTTATGCAGCTTCGCGCTCATCCTTCCTTCTCCAGCATCGACCGGAGGGAGGCGATCATGGTGTCATGCAAAGACTGAAAGTAGGAGTGGATGCATCCGTTACTTCTGCCAACTCAGTACATTAGATTCTGACTGGAGAAAAGGAAGTTCTGTGAAGAAGAAGCTTCCGAGAGTGAATGCGGAGGTAAGTGCAAACGACTCTAGATGGCATGTAGAGATCGTTTACCTTATGTTGGTCATTTTTGAATGAATAGGACCTGGTGTCAAGGATCACAAAGATTCAGAAGAACCATGAGAGTTATTATCTGTTAGACAAATGATAAGAGGTTGGTGATCCGTCTCCTTTTTGTCCGTCTCCAGGTGCTTTGAGGCAGACCCCTATGGGGGTAAGTGGCATCCGTGGGGGTATGTGATGCGGCTTCGGAAATTTGCGACCGGAATGCAGACTGCTGTCAAGGACTGAGAAAATATGGGGTGGAGGTCGCAGCCAAAATGATCTAGATCAAGGTAAATGGAGTTTGAGGGAAGATCCCAACATCGGCCAATTGGTTCCTTATATTTTGTTGATCTAGCAATGTCAGCTGAAATGAGTCTAGTGCTAAATCCCCAAGTGCATGCAAACTCGGGACTGGGGTTTTGATAAAAGGTGTTTTCTTAACCGCCTCTAGAGGCTGGAATTCAATGAACTCAATGCCTTTTAAAACGAGCTGACTGGCACCGTCCCTAGTGCGTAGGACAGTTGTAACTGGATCGATAGAACCAATGAGGTAGTCACCTGCTTCGCCAGCAACCATCACTCGGTCAACTCCGGCACCTCCAGTGATCACATCGTATCCAGACGAGACCTCGAAGCGGTCGTTACCGTCATTACCAATCAGGACATTATTGAATTGGTTGTCTTTAAGGATGTCATCTCCATATCCACCAATGGCATTCTCAATGACCGTACCCACAGCCAAGGAAAGGTTATTTAGACTTCCATTAATCTGAGAAAAACGAGTTTTGTACTCATCGCCGGTCATCACATACAAGTCAATCAGACTTGACTTGGTGTAACCGCTGAAGTCAAGCGTATCAATGCCACTTCCATCGGCAATTGTCAGTGCGACACGATAATTATAAAGCTCGTTCAAACCAGCATATACAACACTCTCCTCCTCAGAGATCGTGGAGCCAAAACCATAGCGGGTATCACCGTTAAAAGCACGGCTTGTGCCAAAAGGACGGCCCTCACTGTCAGTCTGCTTTGCGTAGATTGAATCCAACGCAAGGAAATCAAGCGTTCTTGGGGTCAGATTCAAGAGCCATACACCATCAGTATCTTTCACACCCAATTTGCCAGCGATATCTTGACTCACGTATGACATCAGTGACTCATCAAAGCTATCCTGATTCCAAATCAGCTCAGAACTACTTTTTGGCTGACCACCGTTGTAGTTTCCAGGGTGCTGAAGGCCAAAAACATGACCAAGTTCGTGAACCGTATTCTTAAAGACTTCATGCGCAAGGGCTTGAGCCTTGGTTGAGCTGGTACCCTGGTAATCCCAGTTGTATTCAGCGCTTTGACCGGTTGGAATATAAAAATGATTTGGTGAACTAAAATCTGCATATTTTCCTGTCGACCAGGGCAGATTGACGTACGTAAAAGCAGCGACTTGTCCGCCACCATAATCGACAAGAAAAGGCTCTCGTGTTTCGGTATCAGCACTCCCAAATGCTGGCAGCATACCATTAACACCTAAAAAGACGTTGGACCTATCAGGATCCAGAACCTGGGCATTAAGATTATAATCAAACCCAAGAGTTGACTTGTATACTTTTAATGCTTCCTCGATAAAAAGGCTTGGCAGACTAGCTGTGCCGGCGCGAGCACGATCAGGATATGCTTTAACAATTTCCGGGTTCTGGCCAGCAGGATTAGAAGAGAAAAAAGTTCTCCATGTATTATTAGGATTTTGTGGATCGAGGTCTCCGTCAATTGAATAGTCCTGGCCACGCTGAAGCTCAGCATCAAGATCAAAGTTGTAATTAGAAGCAAGGCTCACTTGCAGGCTGTCCTGCAGAGGGCCTGCATAAATAGGAACCGTGCCGTCAAGCGCGCGCGGTCCGTCAGCACCAAAGTTCAGATTCGCAAGGCGTTTCGTAGCAAGAGAGTCACCACGACGAAGAGTCGCAAGAACTGCCTCATTGAGGGTAAAGCTTTCGAGCATGATTTGGCACCAAGGATGAAGAATGGGGAAGCAACTAAATAGCTTCACGCCGAGGTCAGAGAGTTATGCAACTGCGCCAATTTCCAATTCATTGGCATTGCGGCTTATTCACTCCTCTAGCCTAAAGAACTCCAATTTAAAACTAGCAGCTCTTGCCAGGGTCGCCTAATCAGCAACAAAATGATGCATTCGGACGAAGAAGGAACATCATTTGGAGCTTGTCTCGCTCCTAGTATCTGCCTGTAGGTCTTGATTGATGGTAGGCCAACTTTGATCCTCAGCCTGTCCAGGACGTTCATCCGCTTACTCGACCCATCACCACTTGAGCGGCTGCCGGATCACATGTTCACGACCGTTGGGGCGGGCGCAAGGGAACAGTTTCATGAGGCGGGGTGGCACCCGTCTCTTTTTTGTCCGTCAGCAGTTGCTTGGTCGGAGACCCCTATGGGGGTACGTGGAGTCTTTATGAGTACGAGCTCGGGGTTCGGAAATTTGCGGCAGAAGGCGCTTGGGACTAAAAGCAGACCGTATTTGAGAAAAGCCAAACGGTATGCCACACACAGCTCTTCCTATCTCAAGGGAATTAGGTGTTGACTGAAAAGCCAAGGTGTGAGAGTCAATAGATCACGGGAACTACGACACTTGTCCAGAATAAGGACTACAGAAAGCGTCTTCAGATATAGCGAGGAACGCAATCAAACAACGCTGTAAGCAAAGCCATTTGGAAAATCACCACTGATAGGCAGAGAGAGAAACTTGCCGTACAGCTCAGAGGAACTCGCCTTGAAAGGAGAGATATTTCGTGATCCTGGACTGGAGATACCCCATGGATTATAGATAGTAAACTCGGTCGTAGGCTGGTCATACTCGACAATCCCAAAGGCATGACCGGGTCTAAAGGTGTAGCCGTCTGTATTTGGAGGAATAGGATTAAGAGACGCGTCCACCCAGCTGTTGCTTATAACTATTGCAGGTCCATTCCCTGCGTTGATGGCCGATTCATATCCAGCCAGATACTGCTGCCATTGAGAAAATGAGGTATAGACAGCATTCACACTGAAGCCTGCGCTGGCTGTATCTATGTTGGTGCCATAGATAACAGCGCTAGGCTCGAGCATCGCTAATCCCTCGCCAAATCCGGCGTCAATAGATGCAAAAGAATTAGATCCGTACTGAAGACCTCTATAAGCAGAAAATAGCTTAAGTTCCGATGCTTGTGCAGCAGCCTTTTCAAGCAGAGAAGGCCATAGCTGATCGGTCAGCGCTCCAGATCGCGTAGACTTCATTCCGGCTATGTTATCTCTACGTCCATTGTCATAAACAGGTACTTGCCTGTTCACGGTAACCCAATGCTCACTAGCACCTCTATTGTCTAATGGCAGACTTTGACCCGTAGGGATATCCCAGAATCGAACTCCGTATGTGCCATCTCCATTATCAATAAATAAGCTCCTGATTGTATCGGGCCTGAATTCGGCAATCGATGCGGTAGCAGCTACAAACCAGCAATCACCGAGACCTCCCTGATTGACGACCGAAAAGTCAATGTCGCCTTCAAAGAGAGGACCCGAGCCAGCTGCATAGGCCACAATGCGGTCGGGTTCGTTATGAGCTGCATCCCCCGGGAAAGTGGGATTAGGCAAGTCTGCACCTAAAAACCACTTGCCGACCAACTTGTCGAGCTGTTCAGAAGACGATCCAGCATGTAGGTCTCCCAAGTGATCAGCCTTAAGACGACCGCCTGTGTAGTATTCGTTAGCTACAGAGCCAAGGACGACGTTGTCAAAGATCTGCTGGTAATAGGTGGCCGTGTCAGGTGCTAAATATGAAGAGAGGTTCCCAGATATTACACGTAGGTCATTGAATTCCTGAGCTGATACTTCGCCACCATCTCCGGCGCTATAAAGAAGGTTCTCAAGCTCCTTCTTGGTGAGAACAGAGTCACCAATGGCACTGTCAAAAGAAGCCTTGGTCTCTAGATCCTGCAACCCC
>NZ_ADXM01000072.1:0-2461 GCF_000179255.1 Synechococcus sp. CB0205 | reverse complement strand
CCCGCCCGCGGCCGTGGGCCGGCAGATGCAGCGGCAACCGGGGCCGGCGCGCCTGAAGCAGCTGCTGGAGCAACACCATTCCTAGAGTTTGCAACTTGCTGGCGGATTGGATGAGCACCTACGACCCGGGGCGTGACTTGCGCTGGCTGCTGCTGCGGCCCTGGCAGCTGGTCGGCCGCTTGGTCGTGGTGCTCAGCAGCCTGCTGAGCCTGGCGCTGGTGCTGGTCTTCCAGGCCAACAATCCCGACCCCAAGGTGCAGCAGCGCCTGGGGCAGAAGATTTTCACCACCCTGACGGGGTTGGGGCCCTGTTTCATCAAGGTGGGACAGGCCCTCTCCACCCGTCCGGACCTGGTGCGGCGCGACTGGCTGGATCAGCTGACCCAACTGCAGGACAACCTGCCGGCCTTCCCCCACGCCATCGCCCTGGAGACGATCGAGGCAGACCTGGGGGCACCGGTCCAGCAACTGTTTGAAGAGTTCCCGGACTACCCGGTAGCGGCCGCCAGCCTGGGCCAGGTGTACCGGGCCAAACCCGTCGGTGGGAACTGGGTAGCCGTGAAGGTGCAGCGCCCCAACCTCGAGCGGCAGCTGCGCCGGGACTTGGTGCTGATCCGGCTGCTGGGGGTGATGGCGGCTCCGCTGCTGCCCCTGAACCTGGGCTTTGGCCTGGGGGAAATCATTGATGAGTTCGGCAGATCCCTGTTTGAGGAGATCGACTACCGCAAGGAGGCCGACAACGCCGAGCGCTTCGCACGGATGTTCGAGGGCAATACGGCGGTGATCGTGCCGCGGGTGGACCGCAGCCTCTCGGGCCAGCGTGTGCTGACGACCACTTGGATCAACGGCACGAAACTGCAGCAGCGCCAGGAGCTCGAAGCCCAACACCTCGATCCCGCCTCCTTGATCCGCACGGGCGTGATCAGCGGGCTGCAGCAGCTGCTGGAGTTCGGCTACTTCCACGCTGATCCCCACCCAGGCAACCTCTTTGCCCTGCCGGGCAAGACCGGAGCCCTGGGCCATGTGGCCTACGTGGACTTCGGGATGATGGATTCGATCAGCAACAGCGATCGCCTGACCCTGACCGGGGCGGTGGTGCACTTGATCAACCGCGACTTTGAGGGCCTGGCTCAAGATTTCGTCGATCTGGGCTTCCTGAACGCGAAGACGGACCTCACCCCGATCATTCCCGCGCTTGAGGAGGTACTCGGCGGTGCGCTGGGGGAAAACGTCGGCTCCTTCAACTTCAAGGCGATCACCGATCGCTTCTCGGAGTTGATGTACGCCTACCCCTTCCGGGTGCCGGCCCGCTTTGCCCTGATCATCCGGGCGGTGGTCAGCCAGGAGGGCCTGGCGATGCGCCTGGACCCCAGCTTCCGGATCATCAACGTCGCCTATCCCTATGTGGCCCGGCGCCTGCTGGCGGGGGACACCGCCGAGATGCGCGAGAAGCTGATGGAGGTTTTGTTTGATCGGGACGGACGCCTGCAGCTGGAGCGCCTAGAGAACCTGCTGCAGGTGGTTGAGAACGACGACGGCGGCGGCGGTGCCACGGACCTGCTGCCGGTCGCCGGTGCGGGCCTGAAGCTGCTGGTGGGCGAAGAGGGCAAGAGCCTCAGGCAGCGGCTGCTGCTGACCCTGGTCCGCGACAACCGCCTAAACACCGACGACCTACGCGGCCTGATGCAACTGCTGGGCCGCACCTTCTCGCCGCGCCGCGTCGCTGGCCGCCTGCTCACTCGGCTGAACCCGCTGGCGGCTTAGGGTCAGCGCCACTTGAGTCCACACCGATGGCCCTGGCCCCGATCAACCTGAGCGAAGCCGCCCAGGACTTCGCGACAGGGGACTTCGGTGACCTGGAGCCGGGCGACATCCTGCTTGAATTCGCCCCGATGTTTCAGCCTCCCTACGTGCTGGCGGGGATTGGCCTGGCCATGGGGATCCTCTGCGGATTGACCTTCGCCAGGCTGGTTCAGAACAAGCTCGACGGCTGGAAGCAGGACCGGCTGGCACTGCTGCCCCTCGGGAATTTTGAAACCAACCTGCCCTACACGGGGATCATCGTTGGAATCACCCTGTTCATTGGCGGCAGCCTGCAGATCTTCGGCTTCTCCTCAGGAGCGGCATTGCTCGTGGCCTTCGTGCTGTCGATGGCGACGGCCGGCGCCCTCTGGGTCCAGCTGGAGCGGCTAATGAGCCAGGTGGAGAACGGCACATTCAGCGCCGTTGACTTCGACAACTTCGACGAGTTCTTCTAAGCCGCCAGATAGGCGTGCATCTCCTCGGAGCGGCGGCGTAGCTCCTCGTGGGCCTTGCGCTCGAGGCTGCGGGCACGGTCGCGGCTCATCTCAAGTGCACGGGCGATGGAGCTCAGGCTCATGGGCTCTTCGACATCAATGCCATAGCGCATCTTCAGCACGCGGCCCTGCAGGTCCGGCAGTTGGTCCAACAGTCCCCGCATG
>NZ_ADXM01000073.1:0-1453 GCF_000179255.1 Synechococcus sp. CB0205 | reverse complement strand
CCCGAAGATAATTCCACCCACATATCTTTGACTAATACCAAGGGCGCCAGTTTCTGACTCATTGGGGATTTCTGGGATTTTCTGAGCGCGGGCGATCTGATTCCATGGTTGGCAAAGGAGTTTCCGATGCCTGCCAGAGTTTCCCTTCGTGCCGATTTCACCGCCGACGATTTGCGCAAGCTCGCGGCGAAGAGTTCCGATGCTAACCAGAGTCGGCGGCTTCTGTCGCTTGCAGCGGTGCGCGACGGCATGCGCCGTGGCGATGCCGCGCGGATCGGGGGGATGGATCGGCAGACCCTGCGGGATTGGGTCCACCGCTTCAATGCGGAGGGTCCGGACGGACTGATCGACCGCAAGGCGCCTGGGCCGAAGCGGCGTCTGAGCGCTGAACAACTGGACGAGCTGGAAAAGATCGTGGAAGCTGGCCCCGACTTCGAGAAAGACGGCGTGGTGCGCTGGCGTAGGATCGATCTACAACGCGTCATCAAGGAGCGTTTCGACGTGGACTATCATGTGCGCCATGTCGGCCAGATCCTTCATGATCTGGGGTTTTCGCATGTCAGCACCCGCCCTCAGCACCCCGAACAGGACGCAGATGTCATCGAAACGTTTAAAAAAACTTCGCCGAGACGCTTGAGAAGACGCTGAAAGACATCGCCCCCGGAACCCCTATCGAGATCTGGTTCCAGGATGAAATGCGGCTCGGGCAGAAGAACAGCCGTGTCCGGCAGTGGGCGCGCAAAGGCACCCGCCCGCGTCAGCCCGCCGATCTGCGATACAAGAACGCTTACCTCTTCGGCGCGATCTGCCCGGCCCGCGGCACCGGTGCCGCGATCATGATGCCGACGGCCGATACCGAGGCGATGCAGGCGCACCTGAACGAAATCGCCAAGGCGGTGGCGCCGGGCGCACATGCCGTCATCCTCATGGATCAAGCCCGCTGGCACACGACGAGTACGCTGACCCTACCCAAAAACCTGTCGCCTCTCTTTCTGCCGCCCAAGTCGCCAGAACTGAACCCGGTCGAGAATATTTGGCAGTATCTCCGCCAGACCTGGCTCGCCAACCGCGTCTTCGACAGCTACGACGCAATCCTCGATGCAGGGTGCCAGGCCTGGAACAACCTGATCGCCCTCCCGGACGTCGTCACGTCAATCGGAACGAGAGATTGGGTGAAAGTGGGTCGATGATCGGCGCCCTTGGTATAAGTTGGTATGAAGTGCAGCCTGCAAGCCGGAGCTTACCGGGTCAGCTCGCGCATGCCTTTTTCCAGCCCGTGCAGCGTCATCGGCACCATGCTGTCCTCGAAAATCTCGCGGATCATGCCGATGGAATGGGTATGGTCCCAGTATTTCTCTGGCACCGGGTTGATCCAGAGATTGGATTTCCAGTGTTCGCGCGCGCGTTGCAACCACACCTGTCCAGCCTCCTGGTTCCAATGCTCATTGGCGCC
>NZ_ADXM01000074.1:0-3160 GCF_000179255.1 Synechococcus sp. CB0205 | reverse complement strand
AGCCGCCAGCAGCCGGGCGATGTGGCGCAGGTGCAGGCGTTGATGCCTGAGCTCCACGGCACGTTGCAGGTGCTGCGGATCGACGCAGTGTTCGCCGCTGGCTGCGGCGAACACTGCGTCGATCCACCAGTGCAGCTGCTCCACCTGAGCGGTAGCGGGCCAGCCACTTGTAGGCACAGCGGAGGCTGATCCCTGCTTCTGCAGCCAGTTCAGCCAGGGAGCGGTGGTGGTTCAGGTGTTGAGAAACCAATCGCAGCCGGCCTCGCTGCGTCAGGCGGGCGTTGGCGTGTGTATGCATGGGGCGTGAGGTCTCGGTTGGGCGGTGACACCTCAACCGGTAGCGACCTCACACCTCATTGGCTACTGAACAACCTGCTGAGACAGAACAAGTAGCGGCGAGGACGCACCCAGGGGGCTCGGTTTTCTGCTGTCACCCAACCGCCTGAATGTGGCGATCAGCCGGGCTCAATGCCTCTCGATCGTGGTGGGATGCCCTGGGTTGGCCAGTGGCTTGGCCAACACCATCGAGGAAGCCGAGCAGATCAATCGGTTGTGCCGAATGATTCAAATTGGTTGAAAGAGGAGAGCGTTTTATAGTGATGCCCTGATTCGAGATCCCAGAGCCTCATGAACGGCAGCTTGGCAAACACAAAAGATGTTCTAGGTGATCTATCC
The DNA here is from genome assembly GCF_000179255.1 of Synechococcus sp. CB0205. Taxonomy (NCBI): domain Bacteria; kingdom Bacillati; phylum Cyanobacteriota; class Cyanophyceae; order Synechococcales; family Synechococcaceae; genus Synechococcus; species Synechococcus sp. CB0205. Next base: position 2,485 of record NZ_ADXM01000074.1, on the reverse strand, counting down.
GTCGTTCTTGTCATTTCGATCACTACCTAGCAAACGTTGATCAAGGCTTGATTGCGCTGAGCTTTGGTAATCCACAACGAGGTCACTGCAACAGCGCGCCAGAGCAAGCAGGTCTGGACATTCACGAAGGGCAGCCTGGCGCCGGTCGATGTCCGCGAGGCTCAAGTCAGAGACTGGCGATGCCATTCAGCTTTGGGCGGCACTTGGACCAGATCATGTCAAATCTCAATTGCTGAGCAAGCAATGTCTTGATTTGAACGTCGCCAAGCAACTGCAACTGAAGACCCCCTCTTGGGGCAGCCCCAAGAAATGAACGAGTCATCGATCCCAAAAAAGATCGGTAGTTTTCACTGTCTTGCATGAATGCAAAGCATCGTTGTCAGAGGATCCAAGACCCTCTGAATCATGACTGTCTTGATACAGAGCCGTTCCGGTAATGAGGAGCCTTGGCGCGATGAGTGCAGCAAGCGCAATCATTTCAAGGCTTATCTGACGGCCCTGGCGAGGTCACGCGTAACCGGTCGTGTCTATGACTCGTTACTAGGGACGGAGACGTTCTGGAGCAGGTCAGCGGATCTGATTGCCGCGGAGAGGTTCGTCGCAATGATCAGTCGAACTAGTCCCTTGGTCCTCTGGAGGCGGTCTCTGCAGGCGCCGCACAGCAAAAGATTCATGACTTTGTATCGGATGCCTCTGACTCATCTCGGGGCGAGTCGATAAGGGTGAAATTGGTAGCGAGAGTTTTGATGGATCTCCGATTCGTCCCGTCTGAGCCGGCACCAGGGAAAGGAACAGTTCAACCCCTGGGGCACAATGAATACCGCGTCTGCGGCCCCGCTGGCTGCACTGTCGTGAAGGGCTATGCCAATGCCCTTTACTTGAGCCGAAACGTCCCCGAAGCCGGTGTCCATGGGGATCGAGGCGAACAAGTTCCTCTGTATTGGGGAAGCCGCGACGGACTCCCATTGGACTCCTAATCCACCACTGGTGGATAGAAACGCTGCACCAAAGGTTGAGGAAGCCTTGACAGGGATAAACGGGGGCTTTTGCTCTTCTGGTGAGCACGCCGGAGGAAGCCCTTCAGTGGATCGATCAGGCTGAGGGATAACCCCTTGTCGTGCTCGTCAGGCCGAGGCCTAGCCACTAAAGCTCGGCATGCAACGCATCCATCACTCGCATCACCTCACCGGTGTAGCCGGTGCTCAGGTCGAGCACGTTCGCCAGGTTCTGGAGGATGTTGATCTCATCCTGCTGGTAGGAGCCATCAGATCGCATGATCTCGGCCGCCACCGCAAAGGCGGTTGAGCGATGTTCTTGCTCCAGACATTGCGCCGCATCAACCATCATGTGCTGAGCACCCTTCTCTCGCAGCTCTGCGAGCAGATCATCCATCAGGTGGACCATCCTGTCGTCGTCATAGTCCTTGAAGGGTTTGCGGTAATCAAGGGCGTGACGTAACGCCCTTGATCCAGCCATCGTCAAGCGACCATCCCAGAAGACGGACGCGAGGGCGATCGAGGCAATGGCATGGGAAGGAGTCATGGCTTGAATGGAAAAGGTGGTAGGCGGTCAGCGAACAAACAGCATTTCTTGATAGGTGGGCAGCGGCCAGAGACTGTCGTCCACAAGGGCTTCAAGACCATCAGCGGCTTCACGAATCGCACTCATCAGCGGAAGCAGGGTGCCGGAGCAGTGCTTCAGGTGCTCATGTACTCCATGGGGCGTGGCATCCAAGGCGGCCTCAAGGGCTTGAATCTCCCTCAACAAGTTGTCCACTAGGGATGCCATGGCAGAAGCCGCGCTTTGATCTGGGCTGAGGCCAAGGGAAGCTTGCGCTGTGAGTGAACGCACCAGTTGCTCCAGGGATGCCATTGCCGCCGGATAGATCTGTGTACGGGCCATGCGGATGACCAGCTTGGCTTCGACCTCAATCGCGAGGATGTACTGCTCGGAGTAGACATCAAAGCGGCTCTCCAGTTCCACCGCAGTGAGTACTCCGGTGTGCGTGAAGAGATCGCGGATCTCAGGCCTCTGCAAAACCGGAAGTGCCTCGGCACTGGTACGCAGGTTTTCAAGGCCCCTCTCTTTCACGGCGATTTCATGCCATTCAGCGGAGTAACCATCACCACCGAAGACCACGGCGCCGTGAGCATCCATTGTTGACTTAAGGACAGAAAATGCCGCTTCCTCAAGGGGCACCCCTGCATTGAGTTGTGCTTCCAATTGATCGGCGATCCAGCTGATCGAATCCGCCAGGATGGTGTTCAGTACCACTAGCGGACCGGCCACCGATTGACCGGAGCCCACAGCGCGGAACTCAAAACGGTTGCCGGTGAAGGCGAAGGGGGAGGTGCGGTTGCGATCTCCGGGGTCCTTGTTGAGCTCCGGGAGGGTGTCAACACCCAACGACATCAAGGCCGCCTTGGCGGAACCCTCAAGTCGACCACTACGAATCTGGCTGAACACATCCTCGAGCTGGCTACCT
>NZ_ADXM01000075.1:0-3248 GCF_000179255.1 Synechococcus sp. CB0205 | reverse complement strand
AATTGGTCAAGCTACAAAGGGCTCACGGTGGATACCTTGGCACACAGAGGCGATGAAGGACGTGTTTACCTGCGATAAGTCTCGGGGAGCTGGAAAAACGCTTTGATCCGGGAATTTCCGAATGGGGCAACCCCTAGAACGGCCAGCTGAATCTATAGGCTGGCGCGAGCCAACCCAGCGAACTGAAACATCTTAGTAGCTGGAGGAAAGGAAAGTAAAAACGACTCCCTAAGTAGCGGCGAGCGAACGGGGAAGAGCCTAAACCGATAGTTTCGACTATCGGGGTTGTGGGACAGCAACGTGTATCAGGGATGTTAGAGGAAGCGTTTGAATGGCGCGCCATAGAGGGTGAAAGCCCCGTATTCGAAAACTGAACTGAGCTAGCTGTATCCCGAGTAGCACGGAGCACGTGGAATTCCGTGTGAATCTGCGAGGACCACCTCGTAAGGCTAAGTACTCCTGTGTGACCGATAGCGCAACAGTACCGCGAGGGAAAGGTGAAAAGAACCCCGGGAGGGGAGTGAAATAGAACATGAAACCGTGAGCTTACAAGCAATGGGAGCCCTACTGATAGGGTGACCGTGTGCCTGTTGAAGAATGAGCCGGCGACTTATAGGCACTGGCAGGTTAAACCGGAAATGGTGGAGCCATAGCGAAAGCGAGTCTGAATAGGGCGTTAGTCAGTGTTTATAGACCCGAACCCGGGTGATCTAACCATGGCCAGGATGAAGCTTGGGTGATACCAAGTGGAGGTCCGAACCGACTGATGTTGAAAAATCAGCGGATGAGCTGTGGTTAGGGGTGAAATGCCAATCGAACCCGGAGCTAGCTGGTTCTCCCCGAAATACGTTGAGGCGTAGCGTCTAGTGCTCCAGCAGGGGGGTAAAGCCACCGTTTCGGTGCGGGCTGCGAGAGCGGTACCAAATCGAGACGAACTCTGAATACCCTGTGTGTAACTAGGCAGTCAGACTGTGGGGGATAAGCTCCATGGTCGAAAGGGAAACAGCCCAGACCGCCAGCTAAGGTCCCCAAATCAACACTAAGTGATAAAGGAGGTGGGATTGCCGAGACAACCAGGAGGTTTGCCTAGAAGCAGCCATCCTCAAAGGAGTGCGTAATAGCTCACTGGTCGAGCGATCCTGCGCCGAAAATGAACGGGGCTAAGTGTTGTACCGAAGCTGCGGATTAAACTTGTTTAATGGTAGGGGAGCGTTCTATGTGGGGTGAAGCGTTAGCGTAAGCGGGCGTGGACTGCATAGAAGTGAGAATGTCGGCTTGAGTAGCGAAAAAATGGGTGAGAATCCCATTCCCCGAAACCCTAAGGGTTCCTCCGGCAGGCTCGTCCGCGGAGGGTTAGTCAGGACCTAAGGCGAGGCCGAAAGGCGTAGTCGATGGATAACAGGTCAACATTCCTGTACTGATCATGTTTTGGGAAGGAGGACGGAGAAGGCTAGCCAATCCGGATGTTGGTTACCGGTCCAAGCGTTCGAGGCGTTGAGAGCTGGCGAAAACAGCTTGAGCTGAGGCGTGAGTGCGAGCTGCTACGGCAGCGAAGTTGGTGACGTCAAGCTTCCAAGAAAAGCCCTATACCCGTTAAGGCATGATTACCTGTACCCGAAACCGACACAGGTGGGGTGGTAGAGAATACCGAGGGGCGCGAGGTAACTCTCTCTAAGGAACTCGGCAAAATGACCCCGTAACTTCGGGAGAAGGGGTGCCAGCGCGAGCTGGTCGCAGTGAATAGGCCCAGGCGACTGTTTACCAAAAACACAGGTCTCCGCTAAGTCGCAAGACGATGTATGGGGGCTGACGCCTGCCCAGTGCCGGAAGGTTAAAGAAGTTGGTCAGCGCAAGCGAAGCTAACGACTGAAGCCCCGGTGAACGGCGGCCGTAACTATAACGGTCCTAAGGTAGCGAAATTCCTTGTCGGGTAAGTTCCGACCCGCACGAAAGGCGTAACGATCTGGGCGCTGTCTCGGAGAGAGGCTCGGCGAAATAGAATTGTCTGTGAAGATGCGGACTACGTGCACCCGGACAGAAAGACCCTATGAAGCTTTACTGTAGCTTGGTATTGTGCTCGGGCTCGCAATGCGCAGGATAGGTGGGAGGCTTTGATCCATTGCTTGTGGGTGATGGTGAGCCACTGGTGAGATACCACTCTTTGCGAGCTAGGGTTCTAACGGTTACCCGTTATCCGGGAACCGGACAGTATCTGGTGGGCAGTTTGACTGGGGCGGTCGCCTCCTAAAAGGTAACGGAGGCGCGCAAAGGTTCCCTCAGGCTGGTTGGAAATCAGCCGACGAGTGCAAAAGCAGAAGGGAGCTTGACTGTGAGACCTACAAGTCGAACAGGTACGAAAGTAGGCTTTAGTGATCCGACGGTTCTGAGTGGAAGGGCCGTCGCTCAACGGATAAAAGTTACTCTAGGGATAACAGGCTGATCTCCCCCAAGAGTTCACATCGACGGGGAGGTTTGGCACCTCGATGTCGGCTCATCGCAACCTGGGGCTGAAGTCGGTCCCAAGGGTTGGGCTGTTCGCCCATTAAAGCGGTACGCGAGCTGGGTTCAGAACGTCGTGAGACAGTTCGGTCCATATCCGGTGCATGCGCAGGAATATTGAGAGGATTTCTCCCTAGTACGAGAGGACCGGGAGGAACGCACCTCTGGTGTACCAGTTATCGTGCCAACGGTAAACGCTGGGTAGCCATGTGCGGAGTGGATAACCGCTGAAAGCATCTAAGTGGGAAGCCCACCTCAAGATGAGTATTCCCATGGCTTAAGCCAGTAAGGTCACGGGCAGAACACCCGTTGATAGGCTCTATGTGGAAGCGCAGTAATGCGTGAAGCAGAGGAGTACTAATAGACCGAGGGCTTGACCAAATCTCATCTCTCAAAACACAGTGACTGCAGAGTCAATGTGGAGAGCTTTTGACTTCCAGAGCGAAGATCTGCTGTTGACGCAAGTCAACCGGTAGATCAACTCGTAACCTATGCAGTTCTCAGGGTTCACCTGAGAGCGAATCTCTATCCTGGTGTCCATGGCGCAGTGGAACCACTCCGATCCATCTCGAACTCGGCTGTGAAACGCTGTAGCGCCGACGATATTTGGGGGGTAGCCCCCTGAGAAAATAGGTCGATGCCAGGTAAAACATTCGCTCCAACGACTCAATCCATGCTGCTCTCTCTTCTGATGAGATGAGCCATGGGTTGAGACGAGGAAGCCACCCCAAAAGGGTGGCTTTTTTGTG
>NZ_ADXM01000076.1:0-4511 GCF_000179255.1 Synechococcus sp. CB0205 | reverse complement strand
AGTTATTGATGTCAGCGAAGTTGGCATTCGCCAGGACATCAGCAAAGAAAACGCTGTTTTTGCCAACGACGAGGGGCAGGAAGCCACCCAGACCTGCCTGGTTGGGTGTGCCAGCTGCTTGGGTCTGTGCCTGGACGCCAACCTGGGGTTTGACCACATCCTTGAGGCTGATGCTCATCACCCCAAGGTCGTCAGCTGAGCCTTGGGCGACCTCAACGGGCTTGGCGTTGACCTGAGGGATGGATGCCAGTGCCAATGCAGCAGCACCAGTGAGCGACAGGCTCAGGCGAATGGACTGCTGCATTCCTCAATCTCTATTGCTGCAGATAGTGGCAGCTGACATCGCCTGCAGTCATTGGAGTTAGAGCAGTTTCACGGTTGTCAGCACACTGGAGAGACCAGGAGCCACTCCCATAGCCACCCAGCCCATCACCAAGCAACCTCCAGCGCTCCCCCAAGCCTTCTTCGCCCGCCCCGCCGAGCTGGTCGCCCCCGACCTGATTGGTTGCAGGTTGGTGAAACGCCAAGAGGACGGCAGCTTGCTTTGGGGCGTGGTGGTGGAAACCGAGGCGTATTCCCAGGAGGACCCCGCCTGCCACGGCTTCCGCCGCCGCTCTCCCAGCAACGAAACGCTTTTTGGTGAGCCAGGGCGTTTTTATGTCTATGTGAGCTATGGCATTCACCACTGCGTGAAGCGAGCCCACAACTCAAGGAGCTCAGGCTGGGCTTGAGATTTCTGCGGCTGCCATTGGTCGCCCAGCCAACTCCCAAGCCGCCGCCCAGAAAACTCCCCGATTTTTTCTTCCCAGCAGACCCCCAGAGCTAAGAAGAGCTACGGGTGGACGCGGCTGTCTTGGCTGGGTCAGTGGTGGAGCCGTAGCTCTGGTGTCAGCACCAGCGGCACCCCGTGCAGAAGGCACCTTCCCTGAGAAACAACAACGGCACGCTCCAGGTGAGGGTGAGGATTGACGGGAAGGATGCGTTTATCAACCGCCTGGGTCGCTGGGATGACCCTGTGGCAGTGGCGAGAGCCCAAGCCATCAGCGCCCAGATTTGGAGCGACTACCAGCAGGGCAGCTTTGACCGCAGCCTGATGGCATATCAGCCGCTGGTGGATGGCAAGCAGGTTGGTCTGCTGGAGGCACTGAGGGTGCGGGCGGAGAGCAAACGCCAGGCAGCCGCTATCCACGCTCACAAGCTGCTGGAGCGCTATGGGAAGCCCATCCGCAATCGCAGTGAGGCAGAGGAGTTTCTGCGCTGGTTGAGAGAGGAGCGTGGCTTGAGCGACTGCACGATTGCTGGGCTGATGACCCACTACCGCCAGTGCTCAGGGGGCAATCGCCATCTGTTTTCCCACAAGCTGAAGTGGCAGCGGCGGTCGGTGCAGAGCGATGTGCTGAGCGTGGATGAAATCCAGGCTGTGCTGGCTGACCTGGAGACCAACGAGAGCTGGTATTACCCGCTGTTTTTGCTGTGGCTGAGTACGGGGCTGAGGAATGCCGAAATCAGGGGATTGACCTGGGATTGCATCCGCTGGGAAGAAGGTGAGGTGCTGGTGTGCAAGAGCTTGAGGCGTGATGGCTATTGCTCAGGTCATCACAGCTGGGCACCGACGAAGACGGGTAAGGAGCGAGTGGTGCCACTGACGCTCCAGGTGCTGGATGTGTTGAAGCAGCACCAGCAGCAGATGGAGCAGCTGGGCATCTATGAGCCCTATGGGCTTGTATTTCTTGCTCACAGCAGCCACACCAATGTCTATGACCACCTGCTGGGTCGTGTGTGGAGGCGGTCATTGCAGCGCTGTGGATTGAAGCCCCGCCGCCTTTATGCCCAGCGCCATAGTTTTCTGTCTCACGCTTTGGCAATGGGAAACTCACCCGCTGACTTGGCAGCGGCAGCAGGTCATTCCACCAAGATGCTCCTGGAGACCTATGCCAAGCCCACAGGCAGATTGAAGATGCCGAGTTGGCAGACAGCCTGAAGCTGAAAATGGAAAAAGATGTTATGAGCCAAGCTATAAAAGTGGGTGCGTTGGTTGGTTATGCGTGGCGGAAATATCAATAAAAACAAGCATGCGTGATGTGTCCCTCTTGTTGGCTTTGCCTGCAGGTGTTGGGGTGTTAGTAAATCCTCATATTGATGCCCTGTAAAAACAACAACTTGCATAAATAATCATCGCCTGCAGTGCTCACTCGGTGGATTGAGGAGCAACAACCGCATAGCGGCAAGCTGCGAGCAATACAACAGAAAAGAAGTGCTGGGTGCTGAAAAGGTCGCCAGTGCTTCAGCGTGAGAAGAAACAGAAGAAACTCAAATGCCCCAGATACAAATAGAAGAGCGCCAGCAAGCCCAGCGGCTGAAACGAAATATAAAGCGCCTTGTACGCAATGAGCTCCAAAGTACCAGCCCTTGGTGGTTTATCAGTTTCCACTACCGAGACCACCACAGCAAAGAAGATGAGTTGCTGAAGGATGTTGCTGACCTCAAGCGCAAGCTCCACCGCATCATCTACAAGAGCCGTGATAAGAGCATCAAAGGTGCTGGTGAATACTCTTATCCAATGATGCTGTTTTTCCACGAAACTAGCCATCAGGGCACAGGTCAGTTTCATACGCACCTGATTGTGGAGAGGTTGCCAGAGAGCCTAAATACTCAAGTTGAGATGGAAACCCTGTTTCACAAGCGATTGCCTCATAAGGTCAAGGCATTATCTAAATGGAAATCAATAGATATTCAACGCATCAACCAAGCAGAAGCTGACTACAGACGCATCAGCAGTTATTTGGGCAAGCAGACCAACTTAGAGCTGATTGCCCTTGACCCATTCAATAGCGACCTATTACCAAAAAGAAATGAGAAGAAACCAACTCACCATCACTTACCCAGAAGGCGATGCTCAGCAGCTCCACCAAGCACTGCTCCTGCTGAAGAGAAGCCGCTGCCTGAATATCTCAGCATTCTGTCGTGCAGCGATTGCTGAGAAACTGGAGCGATTAGAGCAAGTGGAGGCAGTCAAATGAAGACCATTACTATTCGCCTGCCTGATGTAGAGGCGGCAATGCTGGTTGAGGTGCAGAAGGTGAATAGGGCTTATAGAGACCTGCAGGGTCTTCTTGTTAGTCAAATCCGCCAGGAATATGCCAAGACCCCTAAGGGCAGGGCATCAAGGTGAAAGCGTCAGCCCCAAAAACCAATGCCCCGCTCACCACGCCAACTGCCACAGGGGTATTCCTTTCACATCACCTTGAGGTGCAATAGCCGTCAGTTTTTGATTGCCAAGGGCTTGAGACGGGATGTGCTTTTAGCGGTGCTTGCTAAGGCACAAGCCAAGGTGCCACATAGGTTGTATGCGGTGTGTTTGATGGCAAATCACCTGCACCTGCTGATAAGACCTGATGACGCCTCCCAGCTCCCCCGTTTGATGCATTGGGTTGGCTGGTATTCAGCAATGGCGCTCAACCGCCTAACTGGTCGTTGCGGGCACTTCTGGGAAGCCAGGTATTACGCCACTGCCATTCATCCAAAAGACCACAGGCGAGTGTTGAATACACTCAGGTATATCCACGCCAACCCCAAAGCAGCTGGAGTGCGAAAGGGTTTCTATGACCCCTATTCCAACTATGGGCACTACGGCAGGTTGGAAGTTGATGGCATTAGTGAGTGGCACCCCAGTTTCCTGCAACTGGCACCAACCCTGAAGGGCTGCTCCAAGCGTTATGAGCGGTTTTGTCAGCGGTATCGCCACCACGCTAAAGGAGCAGCGAAGTGCCACTGGGGCTCAAGGATGCTGAAGCGATTGGTTGAGGCAAGAGGGGCTCAAAGAAGCAGAAGAAAGCGCGTATCGCCAGGGCAACAGCAACTACCGTTTGCGTTTGATTGTCGCCTCAATCAAATCCCTGACGAATGGCACCAGATTGCAGTGAGATTTAGACGCGTCAATGGCATCCGTGATGGCGACAGGGAGCGAAGTATCTAGTAGTGGTGTTAAGGAGATAGGTGTATCAGTAGTGATAAGAGATGGAGACGCCTGGCTTTGCTGTGGGTTGAAATATTTGGGATTTACTTTGGCGGAGAAAGCGGCTCAATGCCTGCGGTGGAGGTGGGAGGTGGTGCCAGGTATTGGATGGAGTTTTGGGGCTTGTTGAGGTTGATTGAAGAAATAAAAAGCCCCTGCATGCAGGGGCTTTGTGTGTGGTTAGCCTCATTCATCCCACCAGTGCATGGTTCCATCCCCACAGCCAGAAAAATAAACTGCCATTCGCATGAGGACATTGCCACCACATGCATGGTTGCCATCTGTCCCACAGTCGCAGGCAAAGTTATCGTGCACCCGCACATCCCTATTGCTTGGGGTTGATGTTAGGGCTTTAACTGCAGCATTGGATTTCGGCGTTTCTTTCCCAGGACCGCCATTTGTACTGAAGCGCCACTTGATGTCGGCGGAGAAGCGCGACTTGAAGGCACTGTCATAAGAGAGGTTGGTGCCAAGCGTTAGTCCGTTGTTGATGGCA
>NZ_ADXM01000077.1:0-1188 GCF_000179255.1 Synechococcus sp. CB0205 | reverse complement strand
GCATTACTGCTCCAGTTAGAAACAAGGATCAAACTCCCCGCTCCTCGGCGGATTGGGAAGAACGCTAGAAGGTCTCGGCTCTCAAAAATAGAATAATCAGTTCATCAATCGCCTTGCGGCGAAAGACGTTCTGATCTCTATGAGATGCTTTTGTCTTTCCAGACTCACCTATGCAGTTGTCAAGGTTCTGCTAAATCCTCTCCCTTTCAGGAGTGAATTCAGCATCAGCTCAATCCGTGATCGGAGATGAGCTGAGGCTGAATACGACTGGACGAACCAGTGGATTCTTTCGAACAACGTCTAGTCACCGACCAAGAAGCTCTTCCTGGCTTAGGAGTTCAGTAGTGTTAGTGGAGGTTAGCGGACTCGAACCGCTGACATCCTGCTTGCAAAGCAGGCGCTCTACCAACTGAGCTAAACCCCCAAATGATCCAAAATGGATTTTGGAATGGGCCATCCTGGACTTGAACCAGGGACCTCACCCTTATCAGGGGTGCGCTCTAACCACCTGAGCTAATGGCCCAGGAAGTGAACCCTCTATGGGGTGACCTAGACAACGTTTAGGAACTAAAAATCAATCGTTGTGCAGTCTTGCGACTCACAGGATTGAAGTTGAGGTACCGATCGACCTAAGGTGACAGGATTTCGGCCTAAGAATAAAAGTACTCAGGCATCAAAATCGTTGTTTGTCTCCCTGTTAGGAGGTGATCCAGCCGCACCTTCCGGTACGGCTACCTTGTTACGACTTCACCCCAGTCATCAGCCCCACCTTCGACGTCCTCCTCCACAAGGGTTGGAGTAACGGCTTCGGGCGTGGCCAACTTCCATGGTGTGACGGGCGGTGTGTACAAGGCCCGGGAACGTATTCACCGCAGTATGCTGACCTGCGATTACTAGCGATTCCTCCTTCACGTAGGCGAGTTGCAGCCTACGATCTGAACTGAGCCACGGTTTATGGGATTTGCTAGCTCTCGCGAGTTCGCTGCCCTTTGTCCGTAGCATTGTAGTACGTGTGTAGCCCAGGATGTAAGGGGCATGATGACTTGACGTCATCCACACCTTCCTCCGGTTTATCACCGGCGGTCTCGCTAGAGTGCCCAACTAAATGCTGGCAACTAACGACGTGGGTTGCGCTCGTTGCGGGACTTAACCCAACATCTCACGACACGAGCTGACGACAGCCATGCA
>NZ_ADXM01000078.1:0-4084 GCF_000179255.1 Synechococcus sp. CB0205 | reverse complement strand
ATTTAGAAGGTTGCCGTTCTGAAGCGTCCAGCCCAGGTCAGTGACAGCACAGCTGCTCGGCCCACATCTCCACTGTGATCCACATTCACTCCTGAAAGAATCACAAACAGTGGAATGCCTCGGGCCGGAACTCACTCCAACGTTGGGTGCCAATTCCATTCCGAAGACAGGCGGAACTGCTGCCAATGCCGGCCTCGTCAAGCTCCAGGGGAGTAGGGCGAGCATCAAGAGCCATTCAGACGGATCTAGGCGGACGCAGCGGACAAAGCTTCTGACGCAGCGATGGCGTAAAGGCATGGAGGAATTGGCAGTGGAGTGCGTTGGAGGGTTGAACTAACGACGCCGTCTGGATGGGTATTAGCGACGGTATGCATGGAAGCGATCGCGAGCTCAAAAACCAGTAGAACTGTGCATCTAATGAGGCGGAGTGCGGCAGTCCTCAGTGTTCAGTCTCTGGGTTATCGCTCGTTCTATCTTTGTCTTAGGGTTCATTGGCATCTGCCAATTTATTCTATCGCTCCACGATCTCCATTTGATCTGCGATGCTGCTCAAATGGAGCAATTCAGTTAATTGGCGTGATTGTCAGCATCAGTTTTGGCAGGTTCAGAAACGACTCTGCCAACGATGCCTCTACAGGCAGATGAATGTCATACAAGTCAAGAGGCCTGTGCTCTTGATCCTTGATTCAATCAACAATGCACCGAATAGCAGTATGAGGGCTCTGCGGCAATCTGACTGGATCGTGCAGCAGATCAGATCCTCAGTCAGACGTCAGCACAAACCCTGGATTACCTGGGAGCTCTTGATCAGAGTTCATGGCCATTCCTGCCACCCTGCTTGCCGCCACTGGTGCAGCTGATGTGCAGTTTAATGGCAACCGTCCCTGGGATCTTCAGGTGCATCGGAGACAGTTCTATGGAGAACTCTTGAGAAATGGTTCGCTCGCCCTTGGTGATGGCTATGTGCGTGGCGACTGGGACTGCGAGCACTTAAGTGAAATGATCTCCCGCCTCCTGAAGTCGGGTGCGAATCGTCCTCTCGCTCTTCAGGGAAGGCTGTTTGAATCCATTCAATGGTTGTCTGATCAGATTCTAAATCCGCAAGGAATTACTCAATCACTACGAGTGGGGCGTCGCCACTACGACATTGATCCACGCGTTTACGAAGCGATGCTTGGTCCCTCAATGGCCTATAGCTGCGGATATTGGCGACATGCCACCAATCTCGATGATGCCCAGGAGGCAAAGTTGCACCTTGTCTGTAAGAAACTAGAACTCAAGCCGGGTGATCGTCTGCTTGATGTCGGCTGTGGATGGGGTTCCCTAGCTCGAGTCGCCTCACAGCACTACGGAGCAGAGGTGGTAGCGATCACAATTTCCAACAGACAGGCAAGCTATATTCGAGAGAAGTTCTCTGATACTGTAATTACAGTCGGAGTCTGTGATTACAGGAGTTTGCCTCAACTCAATCTTAAACCCTTTGACAAGGTGGCGTCGATAGGCATGTTTGAACATGTCGGACGTCGTAATGACCGGACATTTCATCAGGCGATGAACGATTGCCTGAACCCAGAGGGGCTGATGCTGTTGCACACGATTGGTTCTGCTTCAACGACTCATCGCACCGATCGATGGATAGATACTCACATCTTTCCTGGAGGACGACTCCCCTCGGCAATGCAACTTTGCAAGGGACTTGAAGGGATTCTGCTGATTGAGGACTGGGAATCTTTCGGACAGGACTATGAGCGTACTCTTCTCTCTTGGTGGGAGAACTTTGAATTGGCATGGCCAAGACTCTGTCAGGAGATAGGGCAAGACTTTTACCGCTTCTGGCGCTACTACTTGCTGAGTTGTGCGGGGTACTTCCGATCAAGGCAGGGACAGCTCTGGCAATTGGTTCTCAGCAGAGCTGACCGACAGAGCACTTATCGATCCATTCGCCCAAGTTCTGATGAATGGATCTTGACATCTTCGCCGCAAGATGCAGCAGACTCTGGGCAAGAGTGCTGCATCAATTGAATGCACTCAACCTGAGGGATGAGGATGTAGGGCCTTCATCCTCTCTTGTATGAGTGATGCATTCGGTGACTACTTGCGTCAAATCGGTCGTATCCCCCTTTTGACACCTCAAGAGGAAGTTCATCTCGGAACGATTGTCAGGCAATGGAAGGATGACGAAAAGCCCTCTGCTGCCCTCGAGCGCAGAGGACGCAGGGCTTTAAAGCGGATCGTTACAGCAAACCTGCGGCTCGTCGTCACCGTCTCAATGCGCTATTCAAGACGCCTACAGCATCTTGGTTTCGATTCCATGGATCTTGTACAAGCAGGCAACCTTGGCTTGCTAAGAGCAGTTGAGAAATACGATCCGAGTCGAGGGTACAAGTTTTCTACGTACGGCTATTGGTGGATCCGCCAGTCGATTCATCGCTATTTGCAAGAACACAATGGAAGTATCCGTCTCCCAGTGAATGTTGTTAATCTTGCGACACGTGCAGCTTCTATGCAAAGCAATAGCAGAACATACTTGTCTGTTGATGAGATGGCCCGCCTCTTAGATGAGTCGCCTCAGCGTTTGCTTCATGCAATCAATGTGCACTACCGTAGCAACACCTTGTCTCTTGATCAGCAAATTGCAAGTGCCGACGGCGCAATGACGATTCTCGATACCGTAACCGATAAAGAAGAGATCGAAATTCACGACGACTACGCATGGATGTATAGCCTGATGCAGCATCTGTCTTGCCCAGAGGCAGATGTTATTAAGCTGCGCTATGGCGCAGAAGACCAACCTTCGTTCGCCGAGGTGGCAAGAACGATTGGACGCACAAAAGACCAGGTCCAAAGACTTGAGCGAAAAGCTCTTGCAAAGCTCAGGACAAGACTGACCCCAGTCCTCTTCCCTATTGGTTAGAGGAGCTGCCTTATTGGCTGAGTTTACCTAGAGAAGCCCCGGCTACGAAGGTAGCCGGGGCAAGCTGTGTTTAATAGGAACGAGCTTTCAACTGAGGCCGCATTCCGTTGAGCGCTTGGCTCGGTGGATGGGCTTGAGGCTGGTTTGGCACTCTTTGTTGATGAGCACCTTTCAGAGACTCCTCTAATAGAAAAGCGCACAGGTTTGATACTGATCGACCCTCTTCCTCTGAGCGATTCAATAAATCCTCGTGAACATTATAGCTCAGCGTAATTGAAATGCGCCGGGGTTGACGCTGCATTACGCGAATACGGTCATTCATTTGGAATTTAATGTTGAAGGACTGAGCAAGACTGGGTAAAGAGAAATGATTGTTTCTCTATACCAAGATTAATGCAAGAGTCTGATCCGGGTTGCAGGTAATTACCTCGTTTGTTTCGCATATCTGCTGCAGAGCGGAGACGAACGCCGTGCATCACATTTCCTGCAGCATCCACTCTGCTGCTAAGTCTGCGACTAACTCCGTCGCTTTGGGTTCCGCTAGAAGATCGCTCATCTCTTGGAGAACGGCCAGTTCGTGCTTAGCCCTTAAGAAGCTCGTGGCCCAGGCATTCAGCTCTAACAGGTCCACATCCAGCTTGCCTACTAAAAGTAGGATCGGGCATTCCAGTGTGGCCAATGACTCGAATGCCAAGTCAGGACGGCCAGCACAACTGACAATGGCGGCAACTCTCCCTGGCTCTCTCACTGCGGCCTCAATGACGACTGCTGCGCCGCTGCCTGTTCCCAGTAGCCCAAGAGGCAGTGCAGAGAGCTCTTGATTTCGACCGATCCACTGGAGCGTGCTGACTAAGCGATCTGTCAGTACGTTCAGATCCCATGGAATCTCGTTCGTATGCCCTTCCGCATTCAGCAGGAGATTGACCTGAAGCGTTGATAACCCCCGTTCGGCTAGCGCTCTTCCGACCTTTCTGCTTCTAAACATCTGCCGGTTGCCTCCAGGCCCATGAACCAGCAGCACCAGTCCTAAGGCGCGTACGGGCTGCTGTAGGACAGCATTGAGATCACCGTCAGAAGTCGGAACCTTTAGCGGCTTGGAGACAATGTCAATTGCCAGCACCACAACAAAATTAGCGGATCTACTCGTGTCCTACTGCGTACTCCTTCTGC